>CAYSEL010000084.1:0-5235 GCA_964430035.1 uncultured Candidatus Bathyarchaeia archaeon | reverse complement strand
TTTTCTCTTTTTTCATCTGATTGTTTTTAGGCCTTCTAAAAGTTTATATACCATGGCTCTTTCTTCATTTCTGTTCTGGGGATGGCACGATGTATCCAAGGAATTTTATAATCCGGAAGCTAAAAGCGACAACTACTTTAGCGCTTAAATGCGTCGACGGCATCATTATGGCGACTGACACAAGGGCAACCATGCTTCCAGGATTCGTTGCACATAAGAGGGTGAAGAAGCTCTATCAAGTGACAAGAAACATTGGTATGACTATCGCGGGGGTTCCAGCTGAAGCTATCAACTTGCTTGACATTTTGAGGGCTAATGCTTCGATCTACCAGTTTCAGAGGAGAAGAGTTGTACCTGTAAAGGCTGTAGCCAGTTTAGCTTCGACATTGCTCTTTTCTCAGAGATATTATCCCTACATGATTCAAGTCATAATAGGCGGGTACGACGGTGAGGGCTATCACCTTTACTCATTAGATCCATTTGGAAGCAATATAGAAGATAATATGATTGCAACAGGCTCCGGTTCTCCTGTAGCGTATGGAGTTTTAGAGAGCGGCTATTATGAGAAAATGCCTTTGAAGGAAGGGTTAAAGTTAGCGGCGAGGGCTATTACCTCGGCTATGAAGAGAGACGTCTATACTGGGGATAGTTTCGATATTGCAACGGTGACTGAAGAAGAGGGTTACGTAGAGCTAGAGGATAAGGAGAAGAAGATTCTGTTAGGATAAAGCCCTGAAAGATTCTTTTTCTACAGGTAATTGATTATTTCTCTGAGGTTTCGAACCTTTCTAATCTGCATTCTGACCTTGTTCTCCCTATCGATTAACATTGGTCTCAACCCGGCTTTCTCTGCCCCTTTATAATCACTCTCTAGGTTATCTCCTACGAAGAGAACATCCTGAGAAGCAACTCCAAGTTTTTCAACAGCGTAGAGGAATATCGCCTTTTTTGGTTTTGGTTCCCCAACCGTGTCAGCCCCAACAAGGATGTTAAACTGTCCAGTCAGCGAGGTTCTTGAAAGTACCTCTATGATATCGATTAAGTATCCGTTCGTTACAATGCCAGTTTTAAGCCCCATCTCTCTAACCTTGACTATTACCTCTTTTACGTCTGGGTAAAGTGTTAGGTCTGCATTGTCCCACCATTCATTGGTTATAGAGTCGGCGAGGTCCTCAATTCCTTCTTTTATTTTCAGTAGCCGGAGTATCCGCATATTATATAATTTCCAGAAATCTCTATATGGTAAACGGTAATCTTCAACTGCCACCTTTTTGTTTGCTTCTTTGAAAGCTAACTCTATACTTTCTAACGGCTTCCAAATTCCATGAGCCGCAAGTATTCTTCCGAAGATCTCATTAGGAGGTGCAGTCTTTATCAGTGTGCCTCCAAGGTCGAAAAGAACTGCCTTCATTTTTGTGCTTCTCCTGAAACGTTGCGTGCTTCGTTTTGTCCTCTACTTTTTAATTTATAGATGCTCTTAAAAATCACTGTGTTCCCAATATAGGCTTGGGATAATGATGTTGACAATCATTTTTGTGGATTCAGCGCTTGAGCCAGTTCCAAAGGAATTGTGGAGCCACCCTTCGGTCAAGCGGTACTCAGAAAGAATTGGGAAGCCTCCGAAGTTTATAATACTCGACAGGTCATATCATCACGCCGCTATGATGATACTTAAAGATAGCAATAGGCGTGGACGACCTGACCTAATCCATTTTTGCCTGCTCGAAGCCTTAGGTTCACCTCTGAACCGGGAAGGATTATTAAAAATTTATGTGCATACCTTCAACAATCAAGTAATCCAAATTGCACCCCATGTGAGATTACCAAAGAACTATAATCGGTTCATAGGGCTTATGGAGCAACTTTTTCAGTATGGAAGGGTTCCACTGAAGGGAGAGCCCTTGCTTATTTTGAAAGAGGAGGCTTTGTCTACTTTTATTAATAATGACATTAAGCCGAGTATGGTGATTGCTTTCACTCGGATAGGCGAACCTTCAACTCTTGAGGATATTATGCTGAAGGTCAAGGATGAAAAGAATCTGGTTGTGTTGATAGGTGGTTTCCCATTTGGTCATTTCTCAGAGTCAATAACCGCCTTGGCCGACAAGCTAATATGCATAGATCCAGAAATGCTGGAGTCTTGGACCGTAACTTCAAGGCTAATTTATGAGTATGAGCGAATGCTTTCTATTCCAAAAAAGCGTCTGTTCAAAAGGTGAGAAACGAGTTATCTTTTCTAGCTCCATCTTAAAATCTTACGGTTATAGAAGACTTCAGGTACTACCAGAAAGCCTGAAAGGGCGAACGGTATAACAATTGCCCAATCTTGAAGCGTCATTGGAGCAGTGCCGAAGATTGGAAAACCGAACAGTACACCTGTATAGGGAATTATGAAGGTCACGGATGCAGAGAAAACAACGGCAAATAAGAGATATTTATTATTTGTGAATCCGACACGGAAGGCATTCTTTGTTTCGGATCTGCAATTCCATACTATTATGAGTTCCTGCAAAGTAGCCTGTATAAATGCAAGGGTTCTCGCCTCTTCAAGAGGTTCATGCCAGATATAATATGCGATATAGAAAAGAACTGCTGTTCCAGTGAACTGCGTCACAAAGGTGGCAAGTATGGATGCAAGCCTTCCATGCAGGATGCCCTCTTTTGGATCTCTAGGCGGTCGACTCATTAGATCATCAGCAGGCGGGTCTTGACTTAAGGCTAGGGCGGGGGCTCCATCCGTCATAAGGTTAATCCAGAGAATCATTCCCGCCGTCAACGGCAATTCTAGACCTAGAAGGGCGAAACTTCCGATTACAAGTAGCTCATCAAAGTTACATCTGAGAAGAAAGAAAGCAAACTTTCTGATGTTGTCATAAATTTTGCGGCCGCCTTCGACGGCGCTGACTATTGTTGCAAAATTGTCGTCTGCAAGCACCATATCCGCAGCCTCTTTAGTAACGTCTGTGCCCGTGATACCCATGGCTACGCCAATGTCTGCGTTTTTCAAAGCTGGAGCATCATTGACACCGTCGCCAGTCATGGCTACAATGTGCCCCTTCTTCTTAAGGGCTCTTATAATACGGAGTTTATGTTCTGGTGAGACTCTAGCGTAAACTGCGACGTTTTCAACGATATCTTCGAATTCTTCATCGTCTAACTTGTCAAGCTCACTGCCTGTTAGAGCCATGCTCTCCTCTTTCATCATTCCGATCTCCTTCGCTACTGCTACTGCTGTAAGCAGATGGTCACCTGTGATCATAACTGTCTTTATTCCAGCCCTTTTGCAGAGTTGTTCGGCTGCCTTTGCCTCTTCTCGTGGGGGGTCAATCATGCCGATTAATCCTAAGAAGATAAGTTCGTTCTCTACTTTCACGTTGAAATCTTTAGCTCGAAGATCAAGTATTTCTACGTTTTCTAGTTCTTTGAAGGCTACTCCAAGAACCCTTAACGCTTCGCTCGCCATATTCTCGTTCACTTTTAGTATTTTCTCTCGTTCCTTTACTGTAAGTCTCTCAATTTTTCTATCTCGCATTATTTTTGTGCAACGGGCCAGAACAATTTCGGGGGCACCTTTGACGTATGCTAATAGTCTGTTTTCTCCTACTTTATGAACAGTCGTCATCATCTTTCTTTCAGATGTGAATGGGACTTCATGGATACGTGGACATTCTTTTTCTAAATCTTCCTTTATGAAGCCAGCTTTCGCCGCTGCAACAATCAACGCTCCCTCGGTTGTGTCTCCTGTGATATTCTTTCCGTCGTAAGTAGCGTTTGTGCATAAGGCTGCCCCATGAAGTAGCAAGTTTAGAACGGATTCTTTTTCTACATCAATCTTTTTTCCTTCAACCAGGAAATCTCCTCGAGATTCATAACCGACTCCAGTCACATCGATAAACTTTTCATCCGCATATATTCTGCGAACAGTCATCTCACCCTTGGTTAATGTTCCAGTCTTATCTGAACAAATCACCGTCACCGCTCCAAGAGTCTCCGCTGATGAAAGTCTTCTAATGATTGCATTTCTCTTAGCCAGTTCTCTTGCGCCCAAAGCTAGTGTAACGGTGACGACCGCTGGAAGTCCCTCTGGAACCGCTGAGACCGCCAAAGCGACCGCAGTGAAGAAGCTATCCATAATCTCCCCTGGTCTTGCGGGATCCAAAAGCTCCAAGATGAATATGACCAGGCATGCGATTATGACGAATGCGCCTAACTTCTTGGCGAACTTCTCTAGCTTAGCCTTCAGCGGGGTCTCCTCCTCCTCTATTGCCTGAACCATCTCGGCGATTTTACCAAACTCGGTATTCATTCCTGTCGATGTTACAACGGCTCTTCCACGCCCATAAATAACATGGGTCGCCATGAATACTATGTTTCTTCGGTCGCTTACCGGCGTGTTCTCAGGAACAACTTCTGTAATCTTTTCTACCGGGGTCGACTCTCCTGTCAGAACCGCCTCATCAGTTTTTAAGTCCACAGCTTCTATGAGGCGTGCATCAGCTGGAACTCGGTCACCAGTTTCGAGGAGAATAATGTCTCCTGGCACCACTTCTTCAGCTGGGATTACAGTATCTTTCCCATCTCTCATCACCCTAGCCTTCGGCGAGGTTAATTTCTTCATTGCTTCTATTGCTTTCTCTGAGCGATATTCTTGGATGAAACCGACAACTGCGTTTAAGGCAACGATCACACCTATTGTAATCGGGTCTGCGTAGTCTTCGATTGTCGGAGCTTCAGCCTTGGTGAAGGTTATAAAAAGCGAGATGACGATTGCTATGAGTAGCATGAGCACGAATATGTCCTTAAACTGCCCTAAAAAGATCCTAAGCGGACTTACTCTTCTCTTCTCAACCAGTTTGTTCGGCCCATATTGAGCAAGCCTTTTCTTAGCTTCATTACTTGATAATCCGTACTGACTTGTGCCCAACTCGCTTAGGGCATCTTCACATTCCTTAGCATGCCATTGCTGGTCCAAAGCTAAATCCTTCAAGGTAACATAAATAGTATATTTAAATTTTTATTTCGAATACTACGTTTATGCAAAATTCCGAGGGGACACCATAAACGATAAAAGGCGTAAGGGCTCATTTAAAGATGTTACAAGAATTGAATATGGGGTGATTTTGTGGCGAAGGTGAAAAGAGCAGCGACCTACTTTCTCGAGCCTGGGCCTGAAAATACAGATGAAGTACTCGCGGCGGTTGAAGAAAGGCTTGCGGAAGGAGGTATTGATACGGT
>CAYSEL010000083.1:0-6362 GCA_964430035.1 uncultured Candidatus Bathyarchaeia archaeon | reverse complement strand
GATATATTCATATTATATTTTTCACTTAACCTTTATCCTTGCTGGTGATGCGGAATGAAACTTATAACGATATATCTTCCCGAACCATATTTGGAAGCCTTAGATGAACTTGTGACCAAACGTTATTACCCGCATAGAGCGGAAGCGATCAGAGTTGCTATACGAGACTTGATTGCTATGGAATTGTGGGGAAGAGAGAGAAATGCCAAAGATAGCTGACAAAGCATTTCAGCTCACTTGGGACGAGACAATCCCGGAAGGAGTCAGAGAACCTGGATTATGCCGTATAATAGTTATCGGTGTCGGAGGAGCTGGGAATAATACCGTAAGTCGGTTGATGGAGTCAGGGATAACAAACGCAGAATGCGTCGCAATTAACACTGATATGCAACACTTGAAAGCCATCTATGCAAAACACAAGATCCTTATAGGAGAGAAACTCACACGTGGACTTGGATCCGGTGGGGACCCTGAGATTGGAAGGGCGGCTATTGAAGAATCTGCTGAGCAGGTGGCGAAGATTCTTGAAGGTGTAGACATTGCCTTTATCACCGCAGGTATGGGCGGAGGCACAGGTACTGGCGCTTCACCCCTCATAGCAAAGATGGCCCGTGAGAAGGGCGCTATTGTAATAGGAGTTGTGACAATGCCGTTCAAGATTGAGAGAGGCAGAATTGTTTATGCTATTAAGGGGCTTAGTGAGATGCGTAAGGAATGTGATACGGTCATAGTTATCGATAACAACAAATTGATGCGGCTTGTACCTCAACTGCCAATCAACGAAGCCTTCAAGGTCGGAGACAATGTCTTGGCAAATATGATTGCTGGCATAACTGAGACAATATCTGCGCCAAGTCTGATAAACCTAGACTTTGCAGATTTTAGGACAATCATCAAGAAGGGCGGCGTGGCCGTTGCAGGTGTAGGGCAGTCAGATGCTCCCAACAGGGCTGAAGAAGCGGTACAGAAGGCTTTAAGGATGCCATTATTAGATGTCGACTACACAGGTGCGAAAGGAGCATTAATCCATGTCTCAGGCGACGAAGACATGACTATCGATGAGGCGAATAGGGTAGGCGAAATAGTCACACAAATGATGAGCGACGACGCTCTGGTAATTTGGGGGGCAAGAGTAAACCCAAGCCTATCTGGCGCATTAAAGGTTACACTTATAATGACTGGGGTTCGATCAAAATATTTGTTAAGCGGTTATAGTTCTGCAACGCAGGAAGTCTACGATCTTGACTCAGTTGAGAATGCGCCTAAACCTCTAAAGGTTGATCTAAGCCTATATCAACTTTAAACTACCATCTCAATTTTAACCAATGATTCTTTATCCTTGTAAGGTTTTGCGAAGCCTTAACCTCCAGGGAGTTGCCTTCCCGAAAGGAGCAGTCATATTATTCTTAATCGCTTTGATTATTTCTTCAATGTTGCAGTGGTTCTCATCAACATATATTATCGTATAGGCTAATCCGATAGTTTCGGGAAGATGAGAGTCGCTTCCTCCAGTCTGAGGAAGGCTTGCCTGTTCCGCAAACCTCTTGTTCAAGTATTTCAGAAGAAAAAAGGGAAACGCCAGAGAGTTTAAGACCTCAACAGCGTCAAAACCATAAGAGGATAGATTGCCAAACAAACCTAAGCTGTTTTTGTATATTGCAGAAGGGTGTGCAGCTACAGCGATGCCTCCAGCCTCGTGAATCTTCTCTACAGTCTCTTCGATTCTGAGGCCTTGAGGTATATGCGTTTTAATGTTAATGCCGAGTATGTGTCCTTGAGCTGATGAGACTTCTATTCCAGGTATGACGAGTAAGTTGTCGTTTTTTTCTTGAACCGCTCTTAAGGCGCCTTTAATGGTATTATGATCTGTTACCGCAAATCCATCCAGCCCATTTTTTTTAGCGTTGAGGAATAATTCTTTAATTGTTGTTGAGCAGTCATGTGAATAGCATGTGTGGACGTGGAGGTCAATCTTGATGGGCAAAAGCATCACGCGCACTTTTTTATACCATCAAATACTAGCTTACTTTGCTCCCTACTTTGATGTCTTTTTCCGGATTAAGTATCACAACCTTTTCTTCATCCTGCGCAGCCAGTATCATAACTTCTGATTTTATGCTGAATACCCTTTTTGGTTCTAAATTTGTTACGACGGCAAGTTTACGTCCCTCAAGGTCTTTAGGCGAATAGTACTTCGCTATACCAGCAACAGCCGTTTTTAACTGGTCATCACCAATATCTATAGTTAGTTTCAATAAGTTATCTGAATCTGCGACTTTTTCAGCTTTAACGACCTTACCTATGCGGATGTCAATCTTTGAAAATTCTTCAAAGGGGATTTTCTGCGATGCGGACCTCACCTTTTCAAGCATCTCTTGCAACTCTCTCACCGAAGCTTCAATCTTGAAGAATAACGGTTCAGCCTTCTTAATCTTGTGACCGACCGGAAGTGGTTTGACCGCGTCCTCCCACCGCACCTTCTTTGGGAGATTCAGAAGGCCGCGGAGTCTTTCGGCTGTAAAGGGAAGGAAAGGCTCCATTAAAACCGAGAGAGCCTTAACAATTTGGGCGGCAACATAAAACACATTTGCCGTTGCTTGCACATTCGTCTTCACCATCTTCCATGGCTGTTTCTCGTTTAGGTACCTATTTCCTTCTCGACCTAATTCCAAAAGTTCGTGGATTGCCAGTTGAAGCTGGCATCCTTCAAACGCATTGGTCATTTTGTCGTAGGTCTCACTTATCTTATGGAGGATTTTATTGTCGAGTTCATCAAATCCTGAAGGTTCTGGAATCATGTCACCATAGAAGTTATTTATAAATTTCAAAGATCTGTGTATGAAGTTTCCGAGGGTGTCATTCAAATCACCATTCACTTTTTCTAGGAATATTTCCCATGTAAAGCTGGAGTCCCTTATCTCAGGTCGAATAGAGATTAAAGTGTACCTCCAATAGTCAGCTGGGAACATCTCAAGCGCTTCGTCTATCCAAACCCCAATCCTTTGACTCTTCGACGATTTCTGCCCTTCGAAAATTAGCCACTCATTTGTACAGACATTCCATGGCAAATTGTAACCTTCATGAGTTGCCAGCAAAAGGGCAGGAAAAATTAACGTGTGGAAGGGTATATTGTCTTTTCCTATGAAGAAAAGTGTCTTTGCATCTTTGTCAAACCAGTATTCCTTCCATCTCTCGCTATTTTTTTGCCTCTTGAAATATTCTATCGTTGCAGAGACATATCCCAAGACAGCCTCAAACCATACATAAATTGTCTTTCCTTCGGAGCCCTTGAACGGAGCTGGAATCCCCCACTTGTTGTCTCTAGTTATAGGTCTGGGCTTTAAGCCTTCCTTTAGAATATTGAGGCTGAAGTTTCTAGCATTGTCTGGAAGATGCTGATTATTCTTTATATATTCCATCAGTTGCTCGGTAAACCTGGACATGTCAAAATACCAGTGAGTCTCTCTTCTAATTTCAGGCTTGGTTCCACAAATTGCACATCTGGGTTCAATAAGCCTCACTGGGTCTAAGAGTCTCCCGCATTGTTCACATTGATCTCCCCTTGCTCTTTCGTAGGTACAGTATGGGCATTTTCCCTCAACGAACCTATCGGGCAGGAACCTTTCACATTTTGTACAATAGGGGAGCTCGGTATCTTCTTTGAATAAGTAGCCGTTCTTCTCTATCTTCAAAAAAAGATCCCTAACGAATTGCTTATGAACCTCGCTCTCGGTACGTGTGTAATTGTCAAAAGAGATTCCCCACTTTTCGAAGAGAGAAGAAACCAAAGCATGATTCCGGTCCGTCAATTCTTTAGGCGAAATCTTCCGCCTTATAGCCTCTACTTCAATAGGCGTCCCATGCTCATCTGAACCGCTTACGAACAGAACATCTTCACCCCTAAGTTTATAGTAACGTGCTATAACGTCGGCTGAAAGAATAGGTAACAGATTTCCTAGGTGAGGGACATAGTTAATGTAAGGCCAAGCTGAAGTGACCAATACCTTGCCGAGTTTGGTGCACCCCCAACTAATGACAGAAATAGAGATGTTTGCACTAGTACTTAAGCGCAACGGAATCTTACATTCAAGGCGGAACCAGCCATTATCCTAGGGCTGAAAGCATTACTTCGCGAACAAAGTATCTCTCTCCCTACTGCGCAGTTAAAAAGGCTCTTTTGCCTCTAAGCCTACATCTTTTTTCTGATTCTACGAACTTCTTGTAAAATCATCTTGATAATCTCTTCGTCAGGAAGACATCCAGCCGGCGGCTCAACAACCTTCTTAAGTGGAAGTGGAACGTGATCCATGCGATAGACTGTCCCTTCAGCCTCAATCCCAGCGAATGCTGATGGAATCACAACATCAGCCATTAGAGCTGTAGGAGAGAGATAAGGGTCGATGACGATGAGAGGATTGTTGATCAAATGGTTAACAGCCTCCTGCGGGAAGTTTGAAACTGGATCAGACGCGACAATTAATGTGGCATCTGAATCTCCTCTCCGCAGTATGTCTAAAGCAGAAGTCTCGCCTGGATTGTACCTCGGGTATCCTTTCGAAAAGTCTACTGCGTATGGATACCCAGTCTGCCATGTGAAGACCGTGTCAGCGCCTGTGACATTAAAGTGCCCCCTCATAGGCATGATTAGGAATTTTGTCCATTTATTAAGATCGCGGGTCAGTTTTATCGCCGCTTCTACGTTCCGATCTTTTCCCCGACTCATTGTTAAACCCAAACCGAAAAAGATTATTCCCAAATTACAATTTATCATGACATCTGCAATTTCTTCAAGGTTTTCAACCGGGATCCCCGCCACTTCATCAACTTCAAGTTCTTCGTCTCTAATTAGAGCACGTAACGCTTGGAGGACCTCGTAATCTCCTCCCGGTTCTACTTGAAGAAAATAATCAGCCATCTCAGCGGATCGAGTCTTACGGACATCCACAACGATTACTTTTCGCTCTTCACCCGGAGGCATATAGCTTTCTGCGGTCTCTTCCTTTACACTTGCAGATGAGGTGCCTCGTTTGTAGACCAAACCCGCTATTCTTAAAATCCTCTTTCTAAGGGAGCTAGCTTGCAGACGTATATAAATGCGTCTCCAAATACTCTTCTGAAACCTTCCTTCAGAAAGCGCCGTATACCTCTCCATATGGCGGGGATGAGCGGACCAAGGATTACTTGCCCAGTATATAATAAGGTCAGCACGATGACGTATCTGTCCTAACGTGCAGCTTGGAAGCCCAACCTCCTGAATTGCAAGTACCGAAGGGCCATGACAGATGGTTGTCGTGTTGTCGATGACGCCGCTTATCTCCTCCGCTAACTCAAGCCCCGCCTTAATTGCTTCACAACTCGTTGAACTCCAACCGTAAAGTAACGGATATGAGGAGTTGGCAAGTATCTCTGCGCTTTTCTCAATCGCTTCCTCCAGCGAGGCTTTTACGAGTTCACCGTTCTTTCTTATGAGGGGGGTTAAGTTTCGATGGTGAAGACAATTTTCAAGCTTTGCTGCGCCCATGGCGCAGGCTTTTCTAACATTAACTATCCTATCATCTTTGACCTCAACCTCAATGTCGTCGCAACAGCATCCACAAACAGGGCAGACAACATTTGAAATTACTGGCAATTTTACCGCCTTAGGGCTTCTTTCCTTTGCGATATAAGTTAATGAACAGGTCTTGAAGGTTTAAGACTTGCTCTTTAGTTGGCTTTATCTCAGCCTTCACACCCTTAAACAAGGGCATGCCAGTTGCACCTGTCTCCGAGGCTATTATCACATTTGACCACGGCCCGTAAGGAATAAAGACCGTACCTGGCTGACGGTTTCCTCGAGACTTCTTAGCTCTTAAAACGACTGAGCCTAAGTCTGTAGATACCTTTACGTTATCTCCTTCTCGTACACCTATCTTCTTCATGTCTTCAGGATTCATCTCGCAGACTGCGACACTATCCCTATACTCTTCTGTGAATTTCCCCAATTCTCTCTCGCAACCTTGCTCGATAGTTCGGCCAGTGATTAAAAGGACTTGTAGCTTGCCCATTCTTAAGCATCCATTCCGCTAGGAAATATTTTGTCACTTATGAATTATGAATTTATCGATCCCCGATCTCAGTGGATCAGAGTAAGACGAAAAAGATTTGGAGTATGAAAAGAGGAAGCATGAGGTCATCAAACGGATTAAAGGATAGTCAAAAACTTGACCATTCGATATTCTTTCGGGAGATCTCTTCCCAGCAACTACGGCATATCGGAGTCGCTTGACCATTGTAGTATATGCTTAGCTCAATATCAGTATTTCTACACTCTGGCTTCCAAGGATTCATACAGTGCCCGCCAGCATTCAGGTGGTTTTCCAAAT
>CAYSEL010000082.1:0-3379 GCA_964430035.1 uncultured Candidatus Bathyarchaeia archaeon | reverse complement strand
ACTATGACAAGCTTGTCCATCGGCGATCCTCTTATTTCCTTAATGACATCTTGGATTGGTAAGCCATACATGGTTAGATGGACGATTTCTCCGCCTAGTTCCTTCCACTCCTTCACAATCTTCCTCCAATCTTTCACGTATTCAAGTTTGAATGATCCGCCCCATGACTTTTTCACTTTCTCAACACTATTCTCAATCTTTTTATCGCTTTTTCCGCTATAGAAGGCTCCGTCAACTCCGAGGGCTCTCGCCGCAAGAAATAGGTGGGTTGTAACTCTCTTGTCCCTTTCGGGTCTATGGTTAAGTCGAAGTAAGTAGATCCGCCACTTCTTCAACCTTAAAGTATCCTCCAACCTTGTCCACTCTCTCCTTAATCTTCTCAGCGATCTCGGTTGACGCAGAAGAGTAGACATTTATAACGTCATTGCCGTAATCGACATTATGCACATATGAGTTTTCAAAGATCCAAGAAAGAAGAGATAATGAATCATCGTTCATCGGTACAGTAAAATGCAGACGAACTTTCCTTTCTAAATACTGGACGATCTTTTCCTCAAGCACATCAATATTTATTCCGTACAGAGCTGAAACAGGCACAAGGTTCAATGCTGATTTTCGTAGCATCTTCATCTTTTCATCCAAATCTTCAGCGGAGATGAGATCTATTTTGTTAAGTACTGTCATGATTGGGATACCAGTTGCACCTATCTCTCGGATCGTTTCAAGACAGCACGAAAGTTTTCTCCCAATCTCATAAGGGGGTTCGCTTACGTCAACAACTAATAAAATCAGATCAGAAAAGATTGTTTCTTCCAAAGTTGAGCGGAAAGCCTCGATTAGTGTAAGGGGCAGTTTATCAATAAACCCAACCGTGTCAGTTAGCAAGACTTTCTCTTCGGAAAGTTTGACAATTCGGGTTGTTGTCGAAATAGTCGTAAATAGTCTCGGATCAGCCGGAACGCTTTCTTGAGTAAGCGCATTAAAGAGAGTGCTCTTACCTGAGTTTGTGTAGCCAGCCAAGGAGACGAGCGAGAAGCCTAGTTTGCGCCTACGTTTACGATGCAGTCCTCTTGTCTTTCTGACGTTTTTAAGTTTTTGCTGTATGCTCTGGACTTCCCGTCTAATAGTCTCATAATACACATCAACATCATACTTGCCTAGTCCATGAAATCCAGGTTGTTCACCGACCTTTGCCAGCCTAACTTTTTCCTTTGCGTGCGCAAGCTCATACTGCAACCTTGCGAGATCAATCTGCAGTCTAGCCTCTTTGGTTGATGCTCTTCTTAAGAAAATCTCGAGGATTAGTTGTAAACGGTCAATCACTTCTACCCCAGTCAGCTTTGCAATGTTATAAACTTGCACAACCTTCAATTCATTGCCGAAGATTACCTTTTCAGCACCTAATCTTGAAACCATCTCTGCAAGTTCCTTGGCTTTGCCGACGCCGATGTGATAACGCGGATGGGGCGGCCTAACCTGTTCAATCATGCCTACAATATCGTATCCCGCTGCTTCAGCAAGACTTCTTAACTCTTCAATGTTTGAAGCTTCATCATGATCTCTACGGTTGACTATTATTACCTTCGTTTTCGAAGGAGCCTCCCTTTTTCCTTGTCTTCAGAATTGCTATCTCACCTAAAGTTACACCTCTATTATTCGGCAGCGAAGACATCGCGGCGGTTCCTTCATCCATGACTGAAGTGTGCAACTCAATCTTAAGAGCATGTTCAAGCTTAACAGTAAGGCGGTCGTCTGGTGACATCTTCCCACTTTCGATTCTCCGGATTACGGAAACTTTTTCCCCAATCTTTCTCGCAAGGTCTTCATGGCTTAAACCTAGTTTCTCTCTCCTCTGCCTGACCAGTAGTCCAAGATTGTCGATTAGGGAGACCTCTTCCGCGATTTTGATGACCTCCTCTTTCTTTGCTGGGGAAGGATCTCTGCTCAGCTTTTTTTCTTTCTCCGTTATTCTTTTAAGTTTTTTCGGTTCTGGAATCCATGTATCCGATCCCAGCACGGCGCACTCTGTACAGGTTATCATCTTCACCCCTTCGATGAGTACCCTGTGAGCTTCTCCAATTATTTCGCGGCCGCAGACCTCGCATTGCAAAGATCGAGCACCGAATAAAATATAAGTGCTTACGGTAAACTTAAAGGTGACGCAAAATCTTTAATCTTATTTGTCCAGGCGTGGCGAGTACAGTAAAGAGGCGGTAAAAATTTCAAACCTATCCGGCAATAATAGTGAAGTGTTAAGAAAGTTAAGGAGTATCGCGGATTACCAGTTTGGTCGAGATGCTGGAAAAATTCTTTTTGCTGAGGATGTGACGGTGGTCTTTTCGAAGAGGACTGGTAAAATAAGGTTTGTATATCACCAAGGAAAACTTCTGGCAACATTGAGACCTACGGACGGGCTTTTCTCTTTGAGCTTCGAAGGTGCGAAGAGACTTATGGAACTAATGAACCCTAAACGTTTATGGGTTAAAGTTCAAACAGAATTCGCAAAGTTCATTGAAAAAGGCGGCGACGTCTTTGCTAAACATGTGATCGACGCAGATAGAGAGATAAGGCCAAGGGAAGAAGTTATGGTTCTGGACGATGATGGCAGAGTGATCGCTTTGGGAAAATCATTACTCTCTGGAGAAGAGATGAAAAGGTTCAGAAGAGGCATAGCCGTGAAGGTTCGAAGAGGGAACCTAGAAAATTAAATAGAAAGAATAAAAAGAAGTATGGAATGGGGGAATTTACAAATTGCGAAGGCTTAGTCCTCGAGAGGCAAGAAGAATGATGCAACGAATAGGCCTAAATATGAACCAAATCGATGTTGAGGAAGTAATTCTAAGGACCAGAGATAAAGAGATAACAATTGAAAACCCTGAGGTAGCAGTCCTCGATGTTCAAGGACAAAGAATCTTCCAAATTATTGGTGGAGAGATGACTGAAAAACCAAAAATAAAGAAGATTGTCATTCCGGAGGAGGACGTTCAACTAGTCGCACAACAGGCAAAGGTAAGCCTCGAACAGGCAAGAGCAGCCCTTGAAGAGACGAAGGGTGACTTAGCCCAAGCGATATTGCTTTTGAGTCAGAAGTGAGACGCGTATCTTCACTTAAGACCATCTAAAAGAGATATTCGACAGTCTCATCTCACCCGTTGAATCGTCTCTGAAGGCGTTCTCCTAATCTTCTTAATTTTCAATTTAACATAGGAGTCTGAGACTTGTTGGAAAAGACTTATTATCCATCCATCTTTCTTTTGGCATTTGCCTACTGCAAACAAGTTTTCCACCATTTGCTCTTTAAGGAGTTAACGCCGTAAGAAGGTATTCTACTTTATGAATTTTGGGTCCACTTGCCTATCTTCTTGATTCCTTTTTGGGC
>CAYSEL010000081.1:0-12494 GCA_964430035.1 uncultured Candidatus Bathyarchaeia archaeon | reverse complement strand
CATGTATCTATGCATACTCTTGCACCGGAGCCTAGAGGCCTTATCTCAGTGATCTTCGCTGATTGGAGGCTTATCTTTTCCGTTAATTCAATCTCTTTTGCCCTTGTCTTGACTGATCTAAGCGCTTCATAAACCTTAATTATCTCGTTTAAGTCTGAGAGATCTGCAACGACGCCGTCCGCGCCTATCTCCAAAGTTTCAAGCGCTATCTTAGCCTCTTGAAAATTAGAAACAACCATTAACAACACTGTCTTTCCATGAATCTTTGCTATAAGGTTTTCTAAAGGTATTACTTTCCAGTCGGGGCACTCAGCTGCAACGTAATCTGTTGAGGCTTCAGCTGCATCTACAATGAGCTTTTCGTCCCCTTTCGATTTGACAACGATGTTGATGCATGTTTTCTTTCCCAATTTTTTGGCTTCAATCAAGGCTTTAAAGTCGCTTACGAGTTTAATGTCTGCATCGTCAGATTTGCTGACAACCGTTTTTGCGCCTGATTCTCTCGCTATCTTGATGTCGTCTGGTTCAACAATGAAAGCGGATGATATTTGCTTCGTCTTTTCGATTAGTTCGATCTTTTCCTTTTTTCCTAAAGATGGGGAAACTTTCACCCAAAGCTCTCTCATCTACTTCACCCTTTTATCTGCAACCAAATATAATTAAGTGGCTTACATCTTTAAAGCATCTCGCAATAAGTTTGCCGCTCTTCCAATTAGTATGCGTATGGGTAATAATGTGAGATGGCAAACGTATGAAGGAGATTTTTTATGTGCAAATAGTGAAGAGATATCGCCATAAACTCATTCTTCCTTAATCGAGCCCTTCAGCGTCTTCGACTCTTACGTGATGAAGTATATAAGTTTTTGCACAAACGGAAAAGTGGCATTATTGCTCCAGACAATTTGAGAAGTCTTCTCAGCAATAGGAGATGCAAACGAAAGCTAAATCTTTTTATCCGTGTAGAATCAATTTTATTGTACTTTGCAAGAAGGCGAAATACTTCCAATAAACTGAGGATAGGTGTTATTGAACCTTGACAGAGATTGGTAAAAGAATTAGGCTTGACCGCATAATGAATAGGAACACTAGAAGAACCGTGATTATCCCTATGGACCACGGTTTAACTCTAGGTCCAATCAAGGGACTGCAGGATATGAGGACAATAGTGAATCAAGTCGCTGAAGGAGGAGCGAACGCCGTTCTCCTTCACAAGGGGATTATAAGAGCGGGTTACAGAGGTTATGGGAAAGATATCGGTTTAATTATGCACTTATCTGGAAGTAGTTCGCTTGGACCAGACCCGGACAATAAGGTGCTAGTGGCGGATGTGATCGAAGCGATAAAGTTTGGCGCCGACGCTGTCTCCGTGCACATCAATGTTGGCTCAAAAACTGAACCAGAACAGCTCAAAACACTTGGAACCGTGGCGAAGATATGTGAAGATTGGGGAATGCCTCTCTTGGCTATGATGTATCCGAGGGGCGAAAAGATTAAGAACCAGTTTGATGTCGATGTTGTTAAACATGCCGCTCGAATAGGCGCCGAGCTTGGAGCTGACATCGTTAAGACGAATTATACCGGAAGTCCAGAAACATTCCGAGAAGTGGTTAAGGGATGTCCGGTTCCAGTAGTTATGGCTGGTGGACCTAAGACAAAAACGGATGAAGAGTTCTGCCAGATGGTCTACGATTCAGTCAAGGCCGGCGGATCCGGCATAGCTGCGGGAAGAAATGTCTTTCAACATCAGAAACCAGCAAGTATGGTTAGAGTCCTCTGCGGGATTGTTCACGAAGGCTTAGATGTAAAAAATGCCCTAGAAAAATACATGAAATAGCATATGACTACAGAAAAGTATTTATAAGAAAGGGATTGCCTATATTCTTCCAGTGGTGTAAAGTGAGGGATCGAGTTCACACGAGGCGGTTGCCTTCATCTTTATCAAGTTTAAGTCTACTTTAGCCCCTAAAACGCAACCTTACTATTTTACATCTTCTTTCATTTCTTATACGTATCTTGCCCATTCTTTAGATTTCTTATACTCATTTTTTACAAATGAAAGATGGAGGGTCAAATTATGGTGAATGTTAAATTTGCCATTCCAAAGGGACACTTAGAAAAGGCGACTTTTGAGACGCTGGAACGAGCGGGATACGTCATCTCAGGCAGAGAGAACACCTATCGCCCAACACTGAATGATCCAACGATAGAGTTAAAGATCCTTAGACCTCAAGAGATTCCATTATTTGTCAGCAAGGGGCTTCAAGATATAGGGATCACGGGTCTCGACTGGTTGCAAGAGACAAAAGCTGAGGTTGAAGTCTTACTGGACTTAGAATATTCTAAAGTGAAACTCGTCCTTGCGGTGCCTAAATCTTGGACAACCATAAAATCTCTCTCAGACCTTCTTGAAAAGTTTCATAGTCAAAGGAAGACTCTGAGAATCTCAACAGAGTATTTGAACATCTCCGCAGAATATTTAAAGATCAGCCCGACATACCGTAAGCTCTACGGTGACAAAGACCCGCTCATTGTAACCCCATGGTTGAGTAAGGGCGAGAATGAAGCGGTTACTCTTTTCCTATCCTTCGGAGCGACAGAGGCTAAACCGCCTGAGAATGCTGACGCCATAGTCGATGTTGCCGAGACCGGCGTGACATTGGAAAAGAACGATTTGAAACCAATCGACACTGTACTGGAATCATCAGCAATCTTCATCGCCAATAAGGAGTCTTTGAGGAGTCCGGAAAAAAGAGAGAAGATCTATGACATCTTAACCCTTTTAAAGGGTGTTATTGATGGAAGAAAGAAGCTCCACATATTCGTCAATGTGAGCAAGGACAACTTAGAGGAACTCCTCAGATGTTTACCTGCTCTGAAGAAACCAACAGTAGCTCCTCTTTCAGATAAAGATTGGTACTCCGTTAATACAGTCATCGAGAAGGACAAGTTTTTGGAGCTTTTACCTGTCCTGAGGAGACTTGCACAGGGGCTAGTCGTTTACGAGCCTAGGCAAGTTCTGCCGCTTGACGAGATACCTCGGGGGTCCAAGGAGAATTGAATAGACTAGGGCTCAAAGTATTGCAGCTTTCAGCCGTACGTGAAGAGGTTTTGGCAAAGAGATGGCCTAAGGCGAGGGAGTCTGATCCAAAAATTGTGGATTATGTGAAGCCTATTATCGAGGATGTAAAGAGGCGGGGCGACGACGCCTTAATTGAGTACACATCAAAGTTTGATGGGGTGAAACTATTGCCAGACCAGTTACGAGTAGATTCGGAAGATATCATGAGGGCGTATGAAGAAGTCCGTGAGGAACAGATCTCTGCAATCGAAGTTTCAAAGGAACGTATAGAAAGATTTCAAAAAGAGATCTTGTCAAGGCTTAACTTCGAATATGAAGTAGATGGTGTCAGAATTCGAAGTTGCACCCGCCCAATTTGGAGAGTGGGATGTTATATACCTGGTGGGCAGACATCTTACCCAAGCAGCCTAATAATGACCGTTGTGCCGGCTAAGGTTGCAGGCGTCTCTGAAGTTGCAGTTTGCTCCCCGCCTAGAAAAAACGGAGAAATCAATCCGTTAGTGCTCGTTGCCGCTGACATTTGCGGCGCAAAAGAGGTCTATAGAATTGGGGGGGTCCAAGCGGTTGCGGCCCTAGCCTATGGAACGGAGACTATCAAACCCGTGGAGAAGATTGTTGGTCCAGGCAGCAAATACGTAGTGACGGCTAAAATGCTTGTGTCAAAGGATCTTCCAGTAGATCTTCCGGCAGGTCCAAGCGAGATCATCGTCTTTGCTGAAGGTTCTGCGGACCCTCGAATTATAGCCTTGGACCTCATATCCCAAGCAGAACATATTGATGGAATCTCCATTTTAGTCTCAACCTCGAAGAAACTCGCAAAGTCCGTCTTGAGAGAACTTGAACATCTAATTTCGGTATCTCCACCGAACTTAGAGGTTGTTGCAAAAAACCTTTCGAGGAGTTGTCTTTTACTCGTCAGCCAGAATGTAGATGAAGCTGTTAACTTCATAAATGAGTTTGCGCCTGAACACCTTGAATTAATGGTTGAGAATGCTTCGAGAGTATCTGAGAAAATAGTGTCAGCAGCATTGATTTTGATAGGGAAGTATACACCGGTTTCTGCAAGTGACTATTGCCTAGGAACCGGTCATGTTCTTCCAACTGGAGGTTTCAGCCGCGTCTATTCAGGCTTATCTGTCCTTGACTTTGTGAAGCGGCTAGACATAGTTGAATCTAGCGAGGAAGGACTCTCAAAAGTTAGAAGGCATGTAGAAGTTTTGGCTCAAACTGAAGGTTTACAGAACCATGCTTTTGCAGTAAGCGGGAGATATGAGAATGGTTAAGGACAGATCAAAAATAGTCAAAGAGATCATTGAGGAAAGTAAGAGAATTGAGAGTTACGATCCAGGCGAGACTATTAAGAGCCTAGCCTGTAAACTGAATAAGAGACCTGAAGAATTTTTGAAGATAAACTCGAACGAGAATCTCTTTGTCCCCATAGATTTTCTAAAGAGAATACTGAAAGAGGTTGTTGAAGAGGTTGATCCAAGAGTCTACCCTAAAGACGAGATTATAGAACTAAGAGAATCTGTTGGGCAACGCTTTAAAGTTCCTTCAGAATCTGTTGTAATCGGCGCGGGAAGCGACCAGCTTATCGATCTCATTATAAGAATGGTTGTAAGGGCTAATGAGGAGGTGCTCTCCATTGCTCCAACCTTCGCAATGTATAAATTCTGCACTTTGATGCAGAGAGCCAAATATAGGGCTGTCAATCTTATGGAAGACTTTTCTCTTAACTTGGAGGAGATGCTTGCCTCAGCAACCCCAAGGACAAGAGTTTTATTCTTATGTTCCCCAAATAATCCAACTGCTAACCAGTTTAATCTAGAGGACATACGATCTCTGGCTGAGAGCTTCAGCGGTTTGATAGTAGTTGATGAGGCTTACGCTGACTTTTCAGATAGTTCGGTCCTTAGCATCTTTCAAGATTTTGAGAATATGATCGTCCTAAGAACCTTCTCGAAGGTTTTCGGCCTAGCTGGGTTAAGACTTGGATTCGCAGTGGCGTCCCCAGAGCTTGCAAAGGTCATGAACGAAAGGTTTCAGACGCCTTTTCCAGTAACCTCAATCGCTGCGAAGGCATGCCTAAAGATTTTGGGAGAAAGTGAAGTGATAGAATCTGCCATCAAAAAGGTGAAGGTTGAGAGAAAGAGGCTCATAGAAAATCTTAACCTAATAGACGGCGTCAACGCCTTCAATTCAGAGACGAATTTTGTCCTTTACCAAACTGAGAAGAGCTCAGATAAGGTCTTCCAAGAACTTTTAAAGAGAGGCATCATTGTGAGGAAGATAGGACGCGTCTTACATCTAGAAAACTGTTTGAGGGTAACTGTCGCCCCGCCGCCTATGATCGACTATTTCCTCTCATCCTTAAGGGAGGTATTGGAGGAGAATGGCATTTAACGAGTATGTGGTTTACCCAGTTGGCGACGGGAAAGTTTACGTAAAGATTGATAGGCTTGAGATTTTAAGGCTAATAAAGGGAGTTATCTTTGACTGCGACGGCGTTCTGATAGACGTGAGAGGCTCATACGACAGAGCCATTTCTAAGACGGTGGCCTTCATCCTTCAAAACTTAACAGGCTATACCTTTCGAGAACAGCTAATCTCGGACGAAGTGATACACCTTTTCAGGAAGACTGGAGGCTTCAACAATGATTGGGACACGGTCTACGGAGCCCTCATGTTCATAATATGCAGTCTACCATATGAACTCCGAGAAAAGTTGAAAAGATGCATCAAGAATGTTGAGTTGTATCTCAACCCTTATGAACGACTGGCACGGATAAAGGAGGCAATGAAAAAAGAAAATAGAAGAGAAGGTTTGGGTGAGGAATTCTTTGAGGACGTTACAAATAGATTTAAAGAGTTTACAGCAATCTTGGATGAAACCGGCGTATCCTCCGTCGACGCAGCTCTCTTGGAAAAAACCGAAAAATCTGAAGCCTTCGCCAACTTCTACAACCTTGTAAAAAATTTTCTTAAATACCCCGCTGGCGTGCATGATAGCATAATTTCAAGAGTCTTTGAGGAGTTCTTTTGTGGCGCTAAACTCTTTCGTGAAACATACGGGACCGAGCCGAAATTCAACAAAGGTCAAGGCATGATTGAAAATGAGAAAATCATTCCGCAGTCTGAGACTCTGAACCGATTAGCATCCATCTTCGGAAAGGAAAACCTCGGCATCGTTTCTGGAGGCAGACTTAAACCAGCCAGACATGCTTTAGGTAACATCTTGGATGAGTTTAATCCGTATGCACAGGTTTTCTTAGATTACATAGAAGAGGCTGAATGGGAACTTTCAATTAAGACTGGTTCAAGAGTGAACTTGAAGAAGCCTAATCCCTTCCCACTTCTAAAAGCTGCGGAAAACCTTGGACAGCGTGCTTATGTCTTATATGTAGGCGATTCTATGGAGGATGCTTTGATGGTTAGGAAGGCGAATGAATTGGATAATCGTTTCTTCTTTGCTGGTGTTTACAATTATTCCGGCCTGAAGGATGCTGTTTTGCAAACTTTTCTGGAGTCTAGATGCGACATCATTTTACCCTCTGTTAACGAGTTGCTGTTCCTATTTCAAACCTTGAGAGGTGAAGGATGGTGAGGATAGGTGAATTCTCAAGAAAGACTGAGGAAACCGAGATATACGTGAAAGTTAACCTAGATGGTTCAGGCAATGCTGATGCCAAAACTGGAGTCTTATTCCTAGACCACATGCTCCACTCACTTGCAACACACAGCCTCATCGACTTAGAGGTTAAAGCGAAGGGCGACTTGGCTCATCACATAGTTGAGGACGTAGCACTTTGCTTAGGAAAGGCTCTCTCAGAGGCAGTAAGCGCAGCTCAGGAAATAGCGAGGTTCGGATACGCAATTGTGCCCATGGACTGTTCATTAGCCTTCGCCGCCGTTGATCTGGCAAAGAGACCATACAGCAAGATAGATTTGAAACTTAAGGGCAAAAGGATTGAAGATGTGCCATGCGAGAACATACAGCACTTTCTAGAGACCTTAGCCTCCGCAGCAAATGCAAACATACACATCTGGGTTCAATACGGGTCCAATGACCACCACAAGGTCGAAGCCTCTTTCAAAGCATTAGCCCTAGCGCTTAGGCAAGCAATATCACTAGACCCTAGAAGAAGCGGGGTTCCAAGCTCTAAGGGGGTCCTTTAAAATCCCAAAAATAGCGGTCATCGACTGTGGAATAGGCAACATCTTCAGCATAAGTTGCGCCTTAAAAAGGGCTGGTCTGAATACTCTCGTCATCTCAGCCCCGTTGAGCCTAAAAGGCATGGATGCAATTGTACTGCCTGGCGTTGGAAACTTTAAGGAGGCGATGAAGAACCTTAAAGCCTTAAAACAGAATATCCTTGTAGCTGCTGAGTCGGGAGTTCCTCTCCTTGGAATATGTCTTGGGATGCAGCTCTTCTTTGAAGAGAGCGAAGAGAGCCTAGGAAGAGGTCTCGGAATTCTGCGAGGAAAGGTTTTGAAGTTGCCTGAGCAGGTTAAGAAGCCACATATGGGTTGGAATACGCTTGCGATCTCTAAGCCTAACGAGATATTGGACGGCGTCGGCGATGATGAATACTTCTACTTCGTTCACAGTTATTACGCGGACCCATCCATGAAAGAAGTCATCGTTGCCGAGACAGAGTATGGCATAAGGTTTGCATCAGTTTTAGCCGAAAACAATGTATACGGTGTTCAGTTCCATCCGGAGAAGTCTGGCAGATCAGGAGAACGAGTCATCCGAAATTTTGCAAGCATCGTAAAGAGATAAGAGGGTGAAGATTATGGATGTAATTCCAGCCATCGACATAATGGGCGGCAATGTTGTTAGACTTGAAAAAGGCGACCCAAAAATTGCCAAATCCTATGAGCATCTAGGCGACCCGGTATCGCTCGCAAAGAAGTGGGAGGCTGACGGAGCTCAAATCATCCATGTGGTAGATTTAGATGCTGCCCTTGGAACAGGGTCCAACATAAACATTATTGATAAGATATTAAGGGCGGTCAAGGTCAAAGTCCAGGTTGGAGGCGGAATCCGAGACTTACAAACCGCTGAAGTCCTGTTTAAAAAAGGGGTCTATAGGGCTATTATAGGCTCGGTAGCGTTTGAGCAAACAGAAATTGCGAAAGCTCTTCTCGAAGAGTTTGGGGAGAACCGCCTAATTGTCGCTTTAGACTATATGCGCGGAAGTGTTATGGTAAGAGGTTGGAAAACCTCGACAGGCATCACTGTAGAATATGCCATTAAAAGGCTTAAAGAGGAGGGTTTCAAAAACTTCTTTGTAACCTCAGTCGAACGGGACGGGACTCTGTCTGGTCCAGATTTTGAAACTTTAAGAAAACTATGCTGTTTAGGAGCAAATCTGATCGTCGCCGGAGGAATTCGAAGTCTTGAGGATCTTACTGCGTTAAAACATCTAGGCGTTAACGGCGTCGTCGTTGGAAAAGCCCTTTATGAAGGTCTCTTCACTCTGAGTAAAGCCTTAAGTGTTGTTAGAGAATGAATAAGTTTGGAGAGGATAGTATGGTTTTGACGAAGAGGATAATACCTTGCCTAGACGTCGATCATGGAAGGGTTGTCAAAGGCATCAACTTCATGAATCTCAGAGATGCAGGAGACCCTGTTGAGCTCGGTAAGCTGTACAGTGAAGATGGGGCTGATGAACTCGTCTTCTTAGATGTAACCGCAGCTGTCGAGAAGAGGAAGACCTTAAAGAATGTGGTCAGATCTGTAGCTGCTGAGCTGAGCATTCCCTTCACTGTGGGCGGCGGGATACGTAATGTTGAAGATGCCCATCTAATCTTATGCAACGGCGCTGATAAAGTAGCGATTAATACAGCCGCCGTTGAGAATCCCCATTTAATTAGCGAACTCGCTGAGACTTTTGGAAGCCAATGCGTTGTCGTTGCAATCGATGCGAAGAGAAGATATGAACCTCGCGAAGATAGAATAATGGTCAAGACTAGTGATGGCCTATGCTGGTATGAGGTTCACACCTATGATGGGAGAAAGCCTACTGGAATTGACGCACTTCACTGGGCCTGTAAGGTAGCCGATTTGGGGGCCGGAGAGATTCTTGTCACCTCGATGGATAGAGATGGCACAGAGAATGGCTACGATTTGGAATTGACGAGAAGCATCGTTGAAAGAGTTAATATTCCCGTGATTGGGAGCGGGGGTGCTGGAAGACCAGAACATTTTCTTGAAGTTTTCACCGTTGGAGGAGCTGATGCCGCTCTCGCTGCCTCAGTCTTCCACTACAATAAATATCCAGTCCCAATTGTGAAACAATTCTTAGCCAAGAGGGGAGTGCCAGTTAGACTTTGAAGGCGGCCAAAAGATTGGTCAGCATAGACGAGGTAGACTTCGAAAAGGCAGGAGGTTTAGTCCCAGTAATTGTACAAGACTATGAAAGTTTAAGGGTTCTAACTCTGGCATACGTGAACCGGGAAGCCTTACAAAAGACTATTGAGACTGGATATGCGCACTTTTTTAGGCGTTCTCTTGGACGCGTAATGAAGAAGGGTGAGACCTCTGGAAACATACAGAAAGTCAAGGAGATACTAGTCGACTGTGACCGTGACGCAGTTTTATACTTGGTCGAACCATCTGGGCCGGCTTGCCACCTAGGCGAAGAGACATGCTTCCATAATATACTGAAAGATAAACCTCAATGAAACTTTGATAATGAACCCGTAAGACTGGCAACCTTATCTCAGCTAACCTTCATGCTTCTTCACTGAATCAGTTTTAGTATGTCTTCTTCTATGTATTTCACGAACTCGTCGACTGTGCCTTTGCTGAAAAGTGTCACGACGCAGCTCCTTGTTATGCCTACTACTATTCCTCTCTTTTGGACTTCGAAGACGACGTACCATATCATTCCATGCTTAAGGTATTCATGGTATAAAGCCGTATCAGCAATGTCCGGTCCAGCCAAGCAGAGCTTCTCAACCCCTGGAATGTCAACTTCATCGAACCATATGAGCTTCGTTGCCGCAGGGTTTGACTCGTGAAGAATCTTAAGAGTCTCATGAGGAATCCTTGCTTCAACAATCGCTCCGACCCTGATAAAAAGAATCTTACTTAGCTTATTGGCAACCGTTCCAGTCAACAGCTTCTTTACTCCACGAGCAACGGAAGGCGCCAAAACAATAAGAAACATTCTTCCAGCAAAGGGCTTAATCCAAAAAGGGGCCTCTTCCGTAACTAAAGTCTCTATGGGCTCCCTTCTGAAGAAACGGGTCCCAACGAAATCTTGGGTAAAAACTCCGTATAGGGAGCCGCCTTGGAGCTTCAAGTCTAGAATCTCAGTTCTTAAGCTCAATTTTTCTACGGATTCTGCTTGGTAATCCTCCTCTTCACGGTAGTTTTTGAGTTTTTGAGCAATGAACCCAATGTCTGCCTCTTCCTTTATCTCAAAGATTTTTACTGGAAGAACCATCTTTGAGACGCCTCAAATATAATATTCTAATCATGGCTTTAAATCATTTCCACTCAAATGTGGAGAGTTGACATTCAAAGTACACCAGCTAATTCCTTAACTTTCCTCAGGTTTTCAAGATCTGTTCTTCTCGGGTCTTTTGGAGTCTCAAGTATTAGGGGAAGGCGCCCGAGTTCGCTTTGCAGAATATTTCTGAAGCCTTCCTCGCCGATCATGCCTAGTCCGATATGTTCGTGACGGTCTATGCGTGAACTTAAGCCGCCGGCTGAATCATTTAGGTGTACGAGTTTGAACCTTTTGAAGCCTATCGTTTCTGAGATTTTTCGGATGGTCTCAGCAACCGCTTCTTTAGTTCTTAAATCGTAGCCAGCTGCGAAGCCGTGGGAAGTATCAAAGCAAACACCTACATATTCAGGACGGCGAAGACCATCGATTATTTTCCGTATATCCTCTAAGGAACTACCCATACTGTTCTTTGTTCCCGCGGTATTCTCGAGAAGAACCATGACCCCTCTGTCGCCGTGTTTAAATGCTTCATCGATAGCCTTTACAATCCTTTCAAAACCTTTTTGTGTTCCAAAGCCTAGATGGCTACCTAAATGTGTAACGATATACGGAATCTCAAGCCTACTGCATCTTTCAAGTTCGTCCTTGAGGGCTTCAACAGATTTCGAGTAGACATCGTTCCTCGGCGAAGCCAGATTAGAAAGATATGGCATGTGACTGAAGACAGGCTCCAAATCGTAAGCATGCACTTGACTTATAAAGGCTTTTATCTCTTCCGATGTTAGGTTCTTAGGCTTCCAAGCCCTCGGGTTCCTAGTGAAGATTTGGAAGGTGTTGCAGCCTAACTCGAAGGCGCGCCTCGCAGCTCTGCCCAAGCTTCCATAGATTGAGACGTGAAAACCGACCCTTAACATGCCATCTCAAAGATTAATTAGTCTAGAGACGCTTATCTTTATCGTCCCTGTCTCAAATTCATTAATTGCATCCCTTCTTTGAGCATAAATTGCATAACTTTGAATTCACAAGATTCCGATGCAATTTTAAGAAGCAATTTCAATTTATTCTTGAAATACTTTACACAGGGGAGAAAAACATTGGTAAAAGCCAAATTCGGTTTAAGAATCCCAAGTTTTCCGGTAGATGGAAGCTCAGCTCAAGAATTCACGTCTCAAATCATAAAGTTTCTGGCCGATTTAGAACAGTTTTTCGACTCAGCATGGGTTGACGACCACTTTATCCCTTGGGCAGAGTTCGTCCCCAAGAATACGCCTAACCTTGAGAGCTTCACGACGATTAGTTATCTTTCAGGTGTCTTCGAAAAAATTACCTTCGGAAACATAGTTCTCTGCAATTCTTATAGACCTCCTGGCTTAGTCGCTAAGATGGGTGCAACCCTTCAAACATTAACGAATGGAAGGTTCATACTGGGAATAGGAGCCGGATGGAAAGAGGATGAATACGTAGCCTTTGGCTATGAGTTTCCGTCAGCAAGGGTTAGGATCGAGCAGCTTGAGGAATCAGTTCAAATCATAAAGAAGTTGTGGACAGAGGATTCGGTCACTTTTAGAGGCAAATACTATAACATCAACGAAGCCATTTGCGCTCCAAAGCCTCATCCTATACCGCCAATAATGATAGGCGGTGGAGGAGAAAAGTTAACTTTACGGGTTGTTGCATGCCATGCTGATTGGTGGAACATTCCCAACGCCTCAGTGGATGCGTATAGGCACAAATTGAAGGTTCTAGAAAACCATTGTAAGAAAGTGAGGAGAAAACCGACAAGCATCATCAAGACATTGACAAGTGTCGTCGCCATCGGTGAAACGGGTAAAGATGCATGGGCTTTAGCTTCAAGAAGTCCCTACATTAGATTAGAAACGAAGGAAAACTACATAATCGGGGACCCGGAGGCTGTTAAGAGGAGGATTGAGGAATACTTGGAGTTGGGTGTT
>CAYSEL010000080.1:0-6663 GCA_964430035.1 uncultured Candidatus Bathyarchaeia archaeon | reverse complement strand
GAGTACACGGGAAGGCTAAATAACCTACTAAATGCGCGCACAAATAAGATTAACGAACTCAGGAGCATTTTGAACGAGAAAAGTCTCCGTTTGAGTGAGGTTGCTGTGACACTTGAAGAACTTGATATCCGAAGGAAAGTCGGGGAGATCGACATTAACACTTTCAATCAAAAAGTCGAGAGCCTAAAGAGGGAGGAAAGCGAACTCCAAGAATCTTTGAAAACGCTTAAGACGAATCTAGATACTTTGGAGAAAATTCTCGCTCAGAAAAAACCCAGAGAGATCCGAGACCTCGAAGTAAACCTTAGATTATATCAAGATGCCCTTGAGAAACTCCACAATGAAGGAAAAATCTCGAAAGAGACCTACGATGCTATTAAACCCAGCATTGAAGAGACGATCAACTTATTAGACTCTATTATAAAAGACCGAAAAGAGAAGGAGAGAGAGCTCAGGGAGAAACTTGAAACTCTTCAGACGAGATATAAGCTCAGCGAATTCTCGTTAGAAGAGTATGAGAAGACAAAACGTGAAATCCAAGCAGAAATAGATAAGACATGGGAATAACATTCTTCCCAACATTATTGTAACGCATTCCTCAACTGACCTTTACGGTTCCTCTGTCTTACCCATTCCTACTGTTACTTCGTAAATTCTTAATGGGCTGGGATGCAATGAGTGAATTTTGGTCCCTTATCCAGATCTGCGAGAAGCTATCCTCCACTACTAAACGTAATCTAAGGACTGCGGAGGTTGCAGATTTTTTGAGGCTGCTTGAAAGTGATGAGGTTGAGCCAGCTGTGTCGATGATGCTTGGAAGACCTTTCCCAAAATGGGATCAAAGAACGTTAGAGGTCAGTTGGGAAACTCTCAGTAGTGTAATTAGAAGATTGACCGGTGGAGATTGGAGGGAGTTCTCAACCGCTTTCAGGGAGACCGGAGATGTGGGGGCGGCTACGCAGATAATGTTTGAGAGTAGACCTGTCAAGAGGCAAGCCACACTTTTCGAGAAGCCTTTAACCATACTTGAGGTAAGGCGGATCTTTGAAGCAATAGCTGAGTCTACTGGTTCAGGTTCAAGAGAGAAAAAAGAAAGGCTGGTTGAATCTCTCTTCGCTCGGGCTTCACCTCTCGAAGCTAAGTACCTTGTTAAGATAATTATTGGGGAGATGAGGACGGGGTTCAGTGAAGGGCTCATGGAGTTGGCGGTTTCAAAGGCATTCTCCGTTCCACTTAAAATGGTTCAAAAAGCAACGATGATCACAGGCGATATAGGCGAAGTTGCAGCGATCTGCAAGAGAGAAGGCGCAAAGTCTGTCTCAAATCTTAACTTTAAGGTCTTCAGACCCTTCAGACCTATGCTTGCCCAGAATGCGGAAAACCTACGGGAAGTTTTAAAGGAGCACGGTGGAAAAACTGCGCTTGAGCACAAACTTGACGGTGCAAGAATTCAAATTCACAAATCTGACGGGCAAGTTAAGATCTTCAGCAGACGACTTAGTGATGTAACTGAGAGTTTACCGGAGATTGTTCAGCTCGTCCGAAGGGAAATAAAGGTCAAAGAAGCAATCCTTGAGGGTGAGGTAATAGCAAAAGGAAAGGATGGCAATCCTCTACCTTTTCAACATCTTATGCGGCGTTTCCGAAGGCTTAAAGAGATCTATAGGATGGTTGAAGAGATCCCTGTTAGCCTTTATCTTTTCGATGTAATCTTCGCAGATGGTCACAGCTTAATTAATCTACCATACGTGGAGAGAAGGGGAAGACTGGAGGAAATCGCTGGGGGGATCCCTTTAACAGAGCAGATAGTGACGGACAATATTCAGGAGGCGGAGAGATTTCTTGAGGAGGCCATCGCAAAGGGGCATGAAGGCTTAATAGCGAAGAGGTTAGACAGCCCATACATCCTAGGCGTGCGTGGAAAGCATTGGTTAAAGATCAAGAAGGTTCTTGAACCACTCGATTTAGTGATTGTCGGGGCGGAGTACGGCTACGGCAGAAGGCATAGATGGCTCTCAGACTACTACCTCGCGGCACGCGACGAGAAGAGCGGCGAATTTCTAATAGTCGGCAAGACCTTTAAGGGGTTGACCGATGAAGAGATGGAAGAGATGACTCACAGACTTAAAGAGGCCGCTTTAGAAACTGATGGGCACCGAGTCGTTGTTGCTCCTAAAATAGTCGTCGAAGTCGTCTATAATGAGATCCAGAAAAGCCCTAAATACAAATGCGGGATGGCGCTGAGGTTTGCGCGAATAACTAGAATAAGAGAGGATAAAGGACCTGAGGATGCAGACACGATAGAGAAGGTTTGGAGAATCTATGAAAAGCAATTCGAGAAGAAAGCTCAGCTATCCTAAAAGACCTGTCAAAGAAATTCTTTTAGCCCGCAAAAGCATAAATAGACTTGGCGGTTGGTAGGCAGTCATGTCAGAAAATACTGCTCTCATTGCAAGGTCACTGGTTGATTCCCGTGCACTAAAATTTGGCAATTTCAAACTTAAGTCAGGTGTAACTAGCCCCTACTACATCGATTTAACATGGCTTCTCTCATCTCCAGAAGACTTCAGAAGGGTTGTCAGCGCTGTAGCCCACTATCTAGAGAATCTCAAAAGTTCGATTACCGTAGAAAAGCTAGCATCAATTGAACTCAAAGGCGCGCTTCTCCTCCCAAGCATCGCATCACAAGCGAATATGCCTTGCATCATCTTGAGGAAGGAAATGAAAGGTTATGGTCTAACCGGGAGAATCGCTGGGGGAGAGGTGAAAAAAGGTGAACGTTTCATCCTTTTTGATGACGTAATAACCGATGGAGAGTCAAAACTTGAAGCGATTAGAGCCATTGAGGATGCTGGTGGGAGAGTCGAAGCAGTCCTAGTTGTAGTTGATAGGGAGCAAGGTGGAAAAAAGAGGCTCGAAGAACTCGGATATAAAGTCTACTCAATAACAACAATATCTGAAATTGCAGAAAACCTCATCCTACTCGGCGCCATATCTCCAGAAAAGGCAGAAGAGATTAGAGAATACGTTAAAAACCAGTCAAATTAAGAGTCGAAAGTTACCACTTATTTTCAGCATAAACCTTGAGGGGATATGCTTCCAATTGGTTTTATTCGATTTAATAATCTGTCTTTAAAGAAAAATCAAAAGGTTTATTATTGAGATTCCATGGAATAGTCACATTTCATAAATAGGCAAGATGAAAGGCTTTGAACAGCCCCTTAGAATTATACACAACAGAACTCGGCGGGAAAACTGGAATCTCTCCTTACAAGATTAAAGTTGAACGCCGCCTCAGCGACCTTCTTGATTATTTTTCCGACAGAGAAGCTTCCGAAGAAATTCTCAGGGGAGGGGAAGACCCAATAATTTACGAAGTCTACGAGATCCCTTTTGAGCCGCTTGAAGGATTATTAAATGTTGGATGCACGGTTATTTACCCGGGTAAGGTGGGGGATGAATACTATTTCACCAAGGGTCATTTCCATGAGAAAGAATCGACAAGCGAGATCTACATCGGGATGAAGGGAGAAGGCATAATCTTGATACAAGACCATGAAGGCAAAGCCGTCAACATAAAGATAAAACCTAATGTCTTGGTGTATATTCCACCGGGAACCGCACACCGCACCGTAAACGTAGGTAGGGAAAAACTCGTTTTCATAGCAATTTACCCGTCTGATGCTGGGCATGATTACGAAACTGTTAGAACTAAAGGCTTCGCTAGAGTAGTTCTTGAAGAAGATGGAAAGCCAATAATAAAAGATAACCCACGCTACAAAAGAGAGTAGTATAAAGAAAAGTCTAGACGAAAATTCTTACATGCACAATAGACTTCCAATCATCTATTCTTCATCCATTCATTACATATGCGAACCCCTTCGACAGCGTCCCTTGCAGCTGCATCGGCGCCTATGCTCTTTGCGTATTCGGGAGTTATAGGTGCACCGCCAATAATGATCTTGATCTTCTCTCTTAAACCCGCCTCCTTTAGACTCTTTATGACGCCCTCCATCTCCACCATAGTTGTTGTGAGAAGAGCAGACATTCCAAGGATATTTGGCTTATGTTCTCTCACAGCGTCCACGAATTGTTCAGCTGAGACGTCGACGCCTAGGTCTATGACCTCAAAATTCGCAGCCTTAAGAAGTGTGACAACAATATTTTTCCCTATGTCATGCAAATCGCCTCTTACTGTTCCGATAACAACTTTGCCAGCTGATTTTATATCTCCGGCTTTAAGATACGGCTCGAGGATTGTCATGCCCTCTTTCATGGTTTCGCCAGCCATTATGAGTTCGGCTAGAAAGTACTCTCCGTCCTCATATTTTTGACCTACTATGTCCATACCTTTCGCCATCCCTTCAACAACCGCTTTATATGCAGGTATGCCAGCTTCGACGGCTTCCTTCGCAGCCTCCTTAACCCCTTCAATGTCTAAATTTACAACAGCATCTCTCAGCCTTTCCAAAATCTCATTCTCTTTCGGCATTTTCTTCATTCTCCAGTTTTTTTATCATTCAACTAAACTTGCTTAAATGCTTTTTGTTAATGTCAATATTTTTACGGCATAATTGCCACCTTTATATATTCGCCCTTTTCCATCTTCTGCAAAGCTTTTTCTGTCTCTTCAAGAGGCATATGGACAGATATTAGGGGTTTCCCATTGAATTTTCCAGTTGATATCATCTTATAAGCTTTGAAGACTGAAAGAGGCGTATGGTGAAATATGCCCTTAAGCGTCAAATCTTCGTAATGTATTCTTTCGGTATCTAATGTTATCTTTGACCCTGAGGGGCAGCCGCCGAAAAATAGGGTTGTTCCAGCTTTTCTAGTCATCTGAACTGCTAACTCCCAAGTCTGCGGCAAACCAACCGCCTCGATCACTACGTCAGCTCCCATGCCAGCCGTTACTTCCTTGACTCGGCTTACTTGATCCTCCTTCCTAGCGTTGATGAGAACGTCGGCTCCCAGCATCTCCGCAACCTTCAACCTCTCGTCACGCATGTCGGTGACGATCACTTTCGAAGACCCTTTCATTTTAGCAAGTTGAAGATGCATCAAACCTATTGGACCGCTGCCGATTATAACAACAGTGTCGCCTAGACTGATATTTGCAGCGTCGATGCCATTAATGGCGCATGCGAGGGGCTCAAGTAATGCGGCTTCTTCGAAGGAGACATTTTCAGGAATTTTATAGGTATTCTGTTCAACAATAGGCGCTGGGACTCGTATGTACTCAGCAAAGGCGCCATCAACGCTGAAACCTATAAGAGTCTCGAACAAGTTTTGGCATAGATTATGTTTCCCGATCTTGCAGAAGATGCAACGGTTACAAGGTGCGGAGTTCGCAACAGCAACATTATCTCCAACTTTAAATCGGTTTTCTACATTTTTTCCTACTTTTACGACAGTTCCGGAGAATTCGTGCCCAAGTATAACTGGAGGCTTAACTTTCGGGTGTCCCCTCTTATACATCTTAACATCTGTCCCGCATGTTAAAACAGCTTTAACCTGTACGAGAATTTCTTCAGGATTAACATTTGGCATTTGCACCCTCTCTACCTTTATCTCTCCCGGAGCATAGAACCTTACTGCCCGCATCGACCCATCCATACGTCTACCTCCCATTATTCATTCTTCAGTGGAAATTTAAATATTGTGAATAAAAACGCAATCCCAAACCCCCTTTTCTTTCCCTCGCCCTATCTTTTCCCAATGTATGTGGCTCGGAGAAAATATGCCTAATGATTAGTTAGCGAATCATAATGCTTTTATTTTATTTGGTTGACAATATACTGCCTAGGTGTATCTATGGATTGTGAGGTGTATCCTGACTGTCCTATCGACTTATTGTGTGAGTATCGTGTTGCTCCTCTTGGTATAGATGTGGTTAAGCCAAGATTTTCATGGGCATTAAGTCATCACGAACGTGGACGTACACAATCAGCATATCAAATATTGGTTGCATCTTCAAGGGAGAATCTACTTGATGATTTTGGTGATATATGGGACAGCGGAAAAGTTAGCTCAGATCACTCGATTAACGTTGAATATGCTGGAAAAGCTCTAGAAAGCTGCAAAACCTATTATTGGAAAGTCCGATGGTGGGATGATAAAGGGAGAGTGAGCCCTTGGAGTGAGATCACTACATTCGAGACGGGATTTCTGTGTCCAGAAGATTGGGGTGCAAAATGGATTAGTGGTGGTAATCTTCTTAGAAAAAAGTTTGAGTTAAATAGGAAGGTTAAATCAGCAAGGGCTTATGTCTGCGGTCTAGGTTACTATGAATTGAGGATAAACGGCAGTAAAGTAGGAGATCATGAACTCGATCCTGGATGGACAGACTACGAGAAAATTGTGCTGTACTCGGTATGCGACGTTACTGCTTTCTTGAATGAAGGAGAGAATGTTGTCGGCATGATTCTTGGAAATGGGAGATACAATGTTAAACCTCACAGAAGAAATTTCTTCAAACATTACGGTGCGCCCAAAGCAATATTAGAAATGAGAATCGAGCTAGATGATGGAAGTCAAGAAGTTATAGTTACAGACGAAAGATGGAAAGTAACTAATGGTCCAATAGTTGAGAACGATATTTATGATGGCGAAACTTACGACGCGAGACTTGAAAAAGAAGGTTGGGATTGCCCAGGATATAAT
>CAYSEL010000079.1:0-3018 GCA_964430035.1 uncultured Candidatus Bathyarchaeia archaeon | reverse complement strand
AACCTACTCCTTACAAAGCATCCTCGGCCATTGAGAATCTGGCGTTGAGAGCGGCTGAAACGATTGGTTGTGAGATTGCAGGTGTAGATATTTTGGAAACTGAGAAGGGTCCCTTCCTGATTGAAATTAACAGTCAACCAGGATGGCGAGGCTTGCAGTCAGTGACAGAAATCAACATCGCAGACGAGATAGTAAATTATGTACTTGCGAGATTATCCAAAAACTAAATACAAGAAGGATAAACTAGTGAAAAAGACTGCTATAATAATTGCTGGAGGTTTCTCAGAGAGGTTAGGTCAAGAAAAAGGACTTGTTAAACTCGCGGAGAAACCCCTCATTAAACACGTTATAGAAAGAATTCAGAACATCACCGAAGAGGTAATAGTTGCTGTTAGCACCGAAAAACAGAAACAATCTTACACGTCACTTCTCGGAGGCAAGGTTGAAATCTTTCTTGACACTAATACCCTACATAGTCCCCTAATCGGTGCGTTAACAGGACTCATGAAAGCCCATGGCGATTACTCAGTTCTTCTACCGTGTGATACCCCCTTTGTCTCCAAAGATGCTGTGAAACTTATGTTCGAAATATCCTCAGGTGTAGACGCTGTGATTCCAAGATGGCCAAACGGATATATTGAACCCTTACAAGCCGTTTACAGGACAAGCTCCGCACTGGCAGCAGCGAAAAAGGCTGTTGAAGGAGGTAAGGTTAGTCTTCAGTCCATGATTTCGTTACTCCGAAGAGTCCGATACCTCTCAACACTGGTCATCAAAACGATCGATCCTCAACTAACGACCTTTTTCAATCTAAACACAAAGGCGGATCTGAAGAGAGCTGAAAGTCTAATAAAAAGGCATGCCAAGAAGGTCACGGCCTTTAAGGTCTAATAGAAAAGAGCTTTTTCCCTCGGCCAGACTAGATCCTTCGCTGAGACTTCTTCAGCCTCCTCATACTTGTAACCCCTAATTATCGCAGCGGGTGTTCCCTCACTTGCTTGTCCAATCACTAGTTCTGCAGCAGAAGCCAACTCATCAGCTATGGCTGTCTGCTTTACTCTCAGCACGTATCCGAAAAGGTCAGATTCACCTCTCCTATCTCGGATTGGTTTTATGCCAGCAACACCTATGGCTATGTTTATTTCACCTCTTCGGAGGGCACGTCCATGAGTGTCAGAGATTATAACCGCTGTATCTTTCCCAGCGAGTTCCTTTATCTTCGCGCGTATTAAACGGGCAGAGCGGTCAGGGTCTTTCGGCAATGGCACAACGTTCCTTTCGCCTGGAACGTTCGATTTATCTACCCCAGCATTAGCGCATATAAAACCATGCTTAGTCTCCGCAATTATGTGCCCGTCCCTCATCCGTACAATTGATTTCGCTTCACGTAAGACTACTTCAATATGAGCTGGGTCTCGGTCGAACTCTAAAGCGATACTTTTGGCAAAATCTGACGGGGTTACCTCATCTAGGTTTATGATATTTCCTTCCGCTCTCGAGACGATGACGTGGGTCACTACTATTATATCTCCCTCCTCAATGGGGGTGCCTTGCTTCTCTGCAGCCCTATATATAAGTTCACCTAAGTCATCACCTTCTTTTATGATCGGTAAACCCATAACTGGGATTATTTTGACTTCCTGCAAGTTTATCTCTCCAACAACTCTAATTCTTCATGACACAAGATTCTGATCCTTATATGTTTATTTGCCATCTTGAGTTCAATCGATAAAATGTCAATTTGACCACTTGGAACTAGGAAGTGCTGCCACAGCTAAAGATGTGGTTTCAAAAGAAGAAAACTTTTATATTTTCACCTTCCAACAATTTATCGTTATCTAAATTAGACAAGCAATTATCAAATAAAAATAATATCTTTTTCTCTCTTCTCCTTACCCTTACCCTTTACTTATTACCCCACCATTAATCTATTACCATACATACAAAAACACAAACCAACAAACCCGACTACATATCCCTTCCCCACACTTAAAACACTAACTATACTTACAGCATCCCAATACAAAAATTCATGGAAATTAGGATGACTTTCTACGCTTTTTCCATCATTAGAATAGTTTTGGAAAAACTTAGCAAGCTGAGCGAGACGGACGCACAGTTCTGCTTAGGCCCATAAAGCCTGAAGATGAGCCTTTATGATTGGAAATGTTCAGGAATTTCTCTGAAGAATCCATACGCTTTAGGTTCTTCCAAATAATCAAGGATACGCCCCAGGAAGTTCGTGTGAGATACTGCAATATTGATTATGATAGAGAAATAGCCATAGTTGCCGAACTAACCGAAAATGGGCAGAGAAAAATCCTGGGCGTGGTGAGAGTAAGCTTAGAGCCAGATAGAAAAAGTGGTGAAATATCTTTCATAGTGGCTGATCCGTGGCAAGGCTTGGGATTAGGCACAAAGATGGTTGATTATACTGTTGAAATTTGCAAAGTAGGAGTTGAAACCCTTTATGCCATAATGCTTCCAGATAATCATAGGGCAATTAACCTTACAAAGAAAATGGGATTTACACTTAAATATCAAGAGGATGGGACAGTTAAAGGAATTTTAAACCTAAAAGATGAATCAATGCAATATTAAGAAACTGGAAAGTTAGAAGAAAAAACGCAAAATTTGGCACAGCCCCCTCAACAAAAAGGACAAAGAGAAGAAGCGGAAACAGTTAGCGGCTGATTATAATTGTATGCTAAGCTTGAATTATTTTTAACTCATCATTCTTCATAGTCTTTTCTCTATTTACAGAACGCTAAATTTAAATTATAGAAATGCAATCATCCTTATTTTTTATTAGAAAACTGCACTTAATTGGTGATAGAATGGAAAAGCTAAAAGTAGCCTTTTACTGGGCTGCAAGCTGCGGAGGCTGCGAAATCGCCGTTTTAGACATAAACGAAAAAATTCTGGATGTGGTGGCGAAAGCAGACATAGTCTTCTGGCCTGTGGCTATGGACATAAAATACGAGGATGTTGAGGCTATGCCAGACAAGAGCATAGATG
>CAYSEL010000078.1:0-3953 GCA_964430035.1 uncultured Candidatus Bathyarchaeia archaeon | reverse complement strand
GAAGGTTCATTGGTATCTGCGTGAGGTGGACAAAGCTCAAAATCACCATTTCGTTCCTATTGAAGAAAGGCTAAACCTTATCCTAAAAAATCTGAGTGCTTGTTTAACTGAAGATTTAAAGGCGGAGGTTATCAAAGAGATTATTGAAGTTGCCGCGCGAGACCCTCCAACTCTGGTACAAGACACTGTGAAGATACTTAGCATTTTAGGGTCTAAGTATAGGCTAGGCATAATAAGCGATAGCGGTCTAACACCTGGAAGCGTTCTGAGAAAAATTCTTTTAGGGCACGAAATTCTGAAATTGTTCGATGTTACAATCTTTTCAGATGAAGTCGGCTATAATAAGCCACATAAAGCAATATTCGACAGGGCTCTCAAGGAGTTGGGAGTACAACCTTCAGAAGCTGCGCATGTAGGAGACCTTTTACATACCGACGTTTCTGGCGCAAAGAATGCTGGGATGAAGGCAATATGGCTTAATCGAAAGGGGGAGGTTAATAATACACCTTTTAAGCCGGACTATGAGATCCAAATATTAAAAGATGTTGTGGAAGCCGTAAAGAAATTGGGTTAATGATGTTCCCACAATCAGAAGTGACTAAACTAGATGTTCGATCAGTATCTTTGTCCCAATTCCAATTAAGATGAGGCCGCCGACCGCCCCAACTTTCTGCCCGAAGAAACTGCCAAACTTGTATCCAACCTGTATACCTAGGAACGACAATAAGAACGTTACGATCCCAAAAGTTGCAATTGCCATTATTATGGATGTTCCAAAGAAGGCGAGACTCACTCCCACGACTAAAGCGTCAATGCTTGTAGCGACGGACAACATTATCAGCATATAAACCGTTCTGGGTTTTTTGTCTTCTGTCTTTTTATGCATGGTCTCAAGGATCATTTTAGAACCGATCAAGCTGAGAATAGAGAACGCCGCCCAATGGTCAAATCCAGATATCATATCTAACAATGCCAGACCTCCGAACCAACCTATTAGAGGCATAAAAGCTTGGAAGAGCCCAAAGAATGCGCCCACCTTGAAACCATTTAGGATTCTGTTATTTTTGGTTGTCAGCCCCTCTATTATCGAGACTGAAAAGCAATCCATTGCGAGGCTGAATGCTATAAGCACAGTCTCTGCGGCGTTCAATCCGTAACTTTACCCGTCCTAGTAGTTTATGTCGCCTAGAAAAGAGCTGCAAGGATATAAAAACTTCTTTTTAGAGTACCGCCTCAAACAAAGTCTGAAAATGTGAATGAAACTGTTAAATTATTGTCTTGATACTATAATTCTCATCTATTTAATGCTGGCACGGGGTTCCAATTCATGAGGGTAAGTGGAAAAAAACACATTTCAAGGGAAGAGGTTGAGCATATAGCGTGGCTTGCACGTATAGAACTCACAGAAATGGAGAAAGATCTTTTCACAGAACAGTTTAACAGGATACTTGATTACTTCAGAAAGATTGATGAGGCGAGGACTGAAGAATTGCCTCCAACTTACCATGTTCTAGGCCTCGTAAATGTCTTCCGAAAGGATGAAGTGGGGGAACCTTTGCCTAAAGATGAACCTCTCAAAAACGCGCCTAAGAAGGAGGACCGATTCTTCAAGTCTCCAAGAATTGTCTAAAAGTGAAAGATGGAGAGCACCTTGCCATGCCGAACCTATGTCAGTTGACCGCCACAAGGGTTCTGGAAAAAGTTGGAAACCGCGAACTATCGGTTAAAGAATATGTAGTATCTATTATTGAAGGAATCTCTAAGGTCGATAGAAAGATACATGCTTACATCACCTTAACACCTGAAGAAGCCTTAAAAAAAGCAAAGGAAATCGATGACAAAATCCGCAGGGGCGAAAAGGTAGGACGCTTGGCTGGCATAGTATTAGCCGTGAAGGATAACATCTGCACAAAGGGATTACGCACCACATGCTCGTCGCGGATGCTTAAGGATTATGTACCCCCATATGATGCAACAGTCATACAAAGGGTTAGAATGGAGGATGCAATAATTATTGGGAAGACGAATATGGATGAGTTTGCGATGGGAACAACTACTGAAACTAGCTACTTCGGCGCCACGCATAATCCGTGGAGCCTCAGTAAGGTGCCTGGCGGTTCTTCCGGTGGGAGTGCTGCTGCAGTAGTGGCTGATGAGGCTACAGCTGCCTTAGGGTCTGATACTGGCGGTTCCATAAGATGCCCAGCCAGCTATTGTTCAACGGTTGGTTTGAAACCAACCTATGGGCTTGTTAGCCGTTACGGTCTAATCTCTTACGCGAACAGTTTAGAACAGATTGGTCCTTTAACGAAAAACGTTGAGGATTGTGCTTTGCTTCTTTCCGTTATTAGTGGTTATGACCCCTGTGACAGTACCTCGGCAAAAATTGCTGAAAGAGACTTTGCATCTTACATTGAAAGCGGCATTGAAGGTTTCAGAATAGGGTTGCCTAAAGAATTTTTTGGGGAGGGCGTGGAAGAAGATGTTAAGAAACCTGTCTGGGATGCTGTCTCTGAGCTAGAAAATTTAGGGGCCATCTGCGAAGAGGTTTCCATCCCAAGCATGGCATATGCATTAGCAGCTTACTACATTGTGGCAATGTCCGAGGCAAGTTCCAACCTAGCCCGTTATGACGGGCTAAGGTATGGCTATCGTCAAGAAATTGATGAAGGAGACTGGTCAACAGTTTATGCGAAGAACCGTAGGGCAGGCTTCGGAGCTGAAGTTAGGAGGCGCATAATCTTAGGCTCATATGCTCTCTCAGCTGGCTACTACGACCAATATTATTTGAAGGCGCTTAGGGTTCGAACGCTTATACGAAACGACTTTGAAAGGGCACTAGAAAAGTACAGTGTGCTAGCTGGTCCAACAATGCCTCTTCTATCATTCAATATCGGAGAGAAGATTGATGATCCTTTAACGCTTTATATGTGTGATATCCTGACGGTTCCCGCAAACCTTACAGGTTACCCTGCAATTTCGATACCGTGCGGATTCAGAAATGACTTGCCGGTAGGACTTCAAATAATTGGGAAGCCTTTTGACGAAGGCACTATCTTAAGGGTTGCCTACAATTATCAGCAAAGTACGGATCATCATAAACGGAAACCGCCCATTTAACTGGCTTTTCTTCCAAAGATTGGATAAAGTTCTTAAATTGTTAGGACCATTCAATAATTTTGAGTTGTGGTTAAGATTGGATGAATTTGCGCCTCTTCCTCGGAATTACATCCTTCGAATAACCCGCGACGAATGGTACAGGCAAGTTTTCACCATCAAGAGGTACTATCCCGGCGTGCCTAGAAAATGGGACCCAGATGGCGTAATCTTTTTAGTGCGGAAGACTGAAGCGGGAGACTCCATCATAGGGTACGGCGTCATAGAAAGATTTGTAAAGAGAGACCTCCTATCTCAAGAGAAGAAATTAGAATGCGAAAAGATGGGCTGGAAAGGCGAACTCATCTTTAAGAAGCTATATCATTTCAAGCCTCCTCTCCCAATAAAAGAGACTATTCTAAGTGGTTCACCTGCTAAGGGAAGATGCTTCCACGGTTACCCCTTAGATAAAGATGAAGTTGACTCAATCATGAGGAAAGTTAGAGAAACCCGAGTAATCTGTGAGGTATAATAGTTCTCCATTATTTTTAGAGGTAAATTAGGGGGATTTGATGCTGTTGCAAGTTACTTCTAGCTCATCTTCCTAATCTCGTCAAGAATAGTCTTTGCCAGCCTGATCTTATCTTCGAAGTTCCTCATAACAGTATTAGTTACGATCACATTGATCCCGAGTTCTTCAACCCTCTTCTTTTCTTTTTCGTCAACCACATCCAAGACGAATGTGTCTAGGAAGTCGCTGTAGAGTTTGGCGATTGAGTAGGATGAGACCTCCAACCCCAACGCTGACATCATCTTATCTGCTGGACCTTTAATCGGTGCTCCGCCAACTATTGGGC
>CAYSEL010000077.1:0-34326 GCA_964430035.1 uncultured Candidatus Bathyarchaeia archaeon | reverse complement strand
GCTGAGAAGTATGCTTCAAGTATTGCATTGAAGCAAGAGTGCGCTAATCCAAACGGCTGAAGATTAGTGCGCGATAAAGACTTGCTTCAATGGGCCGGGCAATACTTTAAGCGCAATGCGGAAGGCATTGAGCATACTAGCTGAAACGGCTGAAGGCTAGTATGCGTTAAAGATAATGCCTTTCCGGGCTGGTCATGCGCTTGAGGCTTAGACTCAGCTTGGGTTTATGGTTATTTTTGTTTTTGGACTTTATGATTCTATGGTTTTTAGCTGGCTTTTATACATTTCAATTATTTCATTTACTGTTGTTGCGTCCTCTGCTGCTTTATCTATTCGGTAGTTTCCAGTAAATCTTGGAAACCTAATAGCTAGACCGCTTCCTTTCCTGATGATGCCCGCTGCGCAAGTATGTATCGGACTTAGGGTGATTTCAGCTCCTATGATTTCGAGAACTATTTTAGGTTCAAACCATATATCGGCTTCAAGCTTCGACTCAACTCTAGAATGGCGATGAGGAATACGATGCATCTCCATCATTCTCGGGATTTTTTCAAGGTCTGCATCTGTGAAGCCGGACCCGCATTTGCAGACAGTTTCAAAGACATCATCCTCTGGGTTATAGGCAGCAAGTAAAAGCGCCCCGTATGTACCCGCTCTTTTTCCTCTACCGTGAAAGGCACCTACTACTACCAGTTCCACGGTGTCTGTCATCTCGCTTTTGTAATCCCTTTTATACTTTATCCATAGCCATCCTCTCGCCCCCGCCTGGTACACTGATTCATCGCTTATTGATTTGCATACCAGCCCTTCGCAGCCGTTCTCTATTGCTTCCTCAAAGAAACGCTCAAGCTCCTCAATATCGCTTGTTATTATGTACTTGGCTATGTTGATCCGTTCATCCGCTTTAACGATCTTTTCAAGAAAGTTGTGTCGAATGGTATATGGCTCCATCGTTAGGTCTTTCCCATCTAAATAAAGAACGTCAAATACGAAGAGTGAGACAGGATATTCTTTTATCGCATCTTGAATTCCATATTTTCGTCTTCGATGCATAAGCTCTTGGAATGGTTTCATCTCACCTGTATCCAGGTCCACAGCAACGCATTCAGCCTCGATTATCACCCTTCGAGGAACAATTTTCTCCCGAATCAATTCAACAGCGTCAGGATACTGATCCGTAATATTTTCAAGCCTCCTTGAGAATAGGATCACCTGGTCCCCGTCTTTGTGAGCTTGTATTCTCTCTCCGTCATATTTGTATTCCGCTATGCATTTGCCTCCTAGTTTTTCAAGAATCTCTTTGGGAGAGCTCAAACGTTCAGCAAGCATTGGTCTTACAGGGCATCCCACAGAGACCGTGAAGTCTCCTAGCCCTTCTACACCTTTATCCGCAACAACTCTCGCAACCCTTCCGAGATCTGAAGAAACATTGTATGCCCTTTCTAGTAGTGGTCTCGCATCTTTTCCACCCCCATATGCTATAGCCAACGCGTCGAGGACTGTCATATCAGCTATTCCAAGTCGGAGTTTGCTTGTCACCGTTCTGATAAGGTATTTTGCTTCTTTCGGTGTAGCGTCAACCAGCAAACCAGTCAGAAGGGTTATCTTCTGATCCATGGACCCTGAGCCTGAAGCTTTTGCCATTTTATCAAGGGTTTGGTAAACCCGCTCTACCGTAAGTGGATGTGTAAAGAAGGTTGATTGAAGCTTTTTCTCCAACAATTTTTGAGCTGTTTCTCCAAGGTCACCAGTCCTTTTTAAGTCCTCTTCAATTTCGCTCTCTTTTCTTCCTGTCGCTCTGGCAACTGCTTTAACCGCTAATTTTTCCGCTATTCCTATCTCAATCCCAGTGAAGTCCGGGTAAAGTTTTCCTTGTGTGAGGTATACAACTTTGTCGATTATCGTTTTCGGTGTTTTCTTAAAAAAGTCGACAAGGTAATCAGTCATCTCTAACCTTTTCGTCGTATCTTCAATTCTTTCGTAAGCGTCCGCAACCAAGGAATAATCCAATGTGAACTTCCCCATCATAACTTTCTTACAAGAAATATTAAAACTAAGCGTCCTTTAAACTGACCGATTAAAAAAGCCTTAATAATGAGTTTGGAACCTACGGTTAAGATCGTACTCGCACTCCACATTGTGGACAGTAAACAGCGTCAAAAGTAAGCTTCTGTCCACATTTATAGCAAAACCTAGGATGAAAACCTATTAAGCCGTCTGCATAGGTTTGGACTTGAGGTGGGGAAACGGGTGGAATTACCTCCCTTCGTGCACACATAATTTCTTTCATTCGCAATGAATGGTAAAGACAAGTCATACTTAATGGTTGCAGTGGCTGAGCGAGAGAAACAAAAACGCTTTCAATCAAACCTTTTACAAGCGTGTTAGATACTCCTATTATTTTTCCGACAGCACTTCCTATCACGTACATCACAGCAATTATGAGAGAGGTTGACAAGAGAATTGCGAATACTTTCCCCCACCTATCAGCCACTAACTTTTTACTTCTTTGAAGACTCAAGGTTGCGCTTACCTGCTCAATAGTCGCTATTTGGATTGATAGGCTGAACATGATTGCGACAAGTACGCCGGGAATAATGAGGAGTATGAAACCGATAACTGTTAGAACGCCTGTTATGAAACCGACTGCGAGAAGCGGCCAAATCTTCGAAAGAATAAAGGCTAAACTGGTTTTAAGATTGGGTATTCTCCCTTCAATCACATCGTAAGAGCATGCTGTAGCTATCCCAGAAGATAAGGTGTTTATGACCCAGCTTATCATGAGAAATGCGCTAAAAACAGGGATCGCGATCGAAAGATAATCGATCAAGTATAGAAAGAAACCTTCACTCAAGCTTTCAGGAAGATTGAAGGGTGGAAGAAGAGTCATGATGATCTCTCTGATGGCAGTGTTTGCAAAGCTACTGAGCAAGAAAGGTGCTAAGAATATCTCGAATTGGGAGAAGTAAATCTTGAAAGACTTGCCTAAAATTTCTGCCACCGTTAGTTCGCGGACACGCAATTGATAATTCATCATGCTTACTCATCTTTAGGTTGGATTAACTACATTCATATTTAATGTTTGCATATGCCAAAATAAAATTCGCCGGAAAACTTTATATCCTTTCACTTCTTAACGATTTGACGGCCAGTCTGTTTATTCTTGAACTTACAAAAAATAGAAGGGATTGAGAATAGTATGGGTGTAGATTTGGGTGATCTTGTACCTAGAACTACGGTGGGTCTAAAGAACCTTAACGGAAAAAAAGTAGCTATTGACGCTTATAACGCGTTGTACCAGTTTCTCGCGATTATACGACAGCCTGATGGCACTCCTCTTCAAGACCATAGTGGAAGAATAACCAGTCATCTCAGTGGACTCTTCTATAGAACATGCAACCTTATCGAGATGGGAATAAAAGTCATCTATGTGTTTGACGGGACACCGCCAGCACTTAAAGAAGCCGAGATCAAGAGAAGATCAAAGGTCAAAGAAGAGGCGCAAATAAAGTATGAAAGATATGTAAGTGAAGGCAAGATTGAAGAGGCGAGGATCTATGCCCAGATGACATCCCGCCTTAAGGATTATATGGCTGAAGACTCGAAACGTCTCCTTTCCTGCATGGGTATTCCTTGGGTGCAAGCTCCTTCGGAAGGGGAAGCTCAGGCGGCAAATATAGTCAAAAAGGGGGATGCAGATTATTGTGCAAGCCAAGATTTTGACAGCTTGCTCTTCGGGGCGCCATGTCTGTTGAGAAATTTGACCATTTCAGGTAGAAGAAAGCTGCCGAGGAAGAACGTCTACGTCGAAGTTGTTCCAGAAATAATTGAACTGAAAAGGGTTTTGGAGGAGTTAGGAATCACTCACGAGCAGCTCATCGACATTGGGATTCTAATAGGCACAGACTTTAACCCAGACGGCGTGAAAGGCATGGGTCCGAAGACAGCGCTTAAACTGATAAAGAAATACGGTTCTTTAGAAAACGCTCTTTCTGAACTGAAAGATGCCGAATTCCCCGTTAAACCAGAGTTTATAAGGGAAATATTTTTGCGCCCCAAAGTTACCGACGAATACAAAATCGAATGGGGCGAACCCGACATTGAGGCTATTGTAGAGTTTCTCTGCAAAGAAAGGGACTTCTCAGAAGATCGTGTAAAAAAGGCAATTGAGAAGGCGATTGAGGGCATGAAGAAGTCTAAAGCGAAAAAAACCTTAGAAGCTTGGTTCGCCTAGTATAGGAAAATGCTGGTTCAAAGTGAGAACGTTTAGCAGACTATAGGACTTAATGTTTCTGCACAAAATTAAATTTATTAAGGAAAATATTGGCTATTACCTTAAGGCATTGACTGAAACGTTAGTAGATTGTAGAGTTCGAAAGGATGCTAGAAGGCTTAAAACATGGTTAAGCTCCGAGAAAATGAAGCCTCAATATTGCAGATACTTAAAGATGGAGGCGGCCGTTTCACAGTTGATGGAATTGAAAAAATCAGCGGTTTAGCACACTCGGCGGTTATGCGTGCAGTTATGTCGCTCGGATCACGGAATTTACTGAAGGTTCACGAGAAAAAGAGATCTCTAATCACCCTTAACGATGAGGGAAGAACATACTCAGAGAGAGGGTTACCGGAGAGGCAACTTATAAACGCATTACAGGGTTTAGGCGGGGAAGCCCCTATCGATGATGCACTGAGAGCAACTTCATTAAAGCAGGAGCTTTACGCAATTGCTTTAGGCTGGGCTATCCGAAAAGGATGGGCAAGAGCGAAGCCTAGAGAGGGCAAGATAGAGCTATTGAAGAAGCCATCAGAAGGAGACGATGAGAGGCTACTATCGCATTTGAGAGAGAAAGAAATAGTTGTCGTGGAGAATCTGGACAGCAAACTTAGAGAAGCTGTTCAAACTTTGAAAAGAAGAAACCTCCTCAACATCCGCGAAGAAACTTTGAGAGAGTTAGAGTTGACAGAAGAAGGCTGGAAAACGGTTGAGAGTGAAGTTGAAATCGTAAAAGAGGTTAGCCAACTCACCCCTGAGCTTATAGTATCTGGGAAGTGGCGAGAGGTAGAACTAAAAGAATATGATATCAAAGCCCCAGTAGCTTGCGTTTGGCATGGCAAGAAGCATCCTTACCTTAGGTTTTTGGACGAGTTAAAAGAGAAACTTGTTGCTTTAGGTTTCAAAGAGATGTCTGGACCGATTGTTGAGCTGAGCTTTTTCAATTGCGACGCACTTTTCATGCCTCAAGATCATCCGGCAAGAGAAGTACATGATATGTACTTTATAAAAGAACCAAACTATGGCAACCTTAAGGAGTACAAGCAGTTCTTAGAAAACGTAAAGGAGACCCATGAAAGAGGATGGAAGACAGGATCCAAAGGGTGGGGCTATCCTTTCTCTGTGGTCGAAGCCGCCCGTTTGATCTTACGTAGCCACACGACTTCCGTAAGCATTCGAGCATTGATAAGCAGAGAGTTAGAGATTCCCGGGAAATACTTTGCGATTGCACGGTGTTACCGACCCGAGTTAGTTGACAAGACCCATTTAACAGAGTTCAATCAAGTTGAAGGCATAGTTGTAGGTGAAGGTTTAACTCTTCGAGACTTACTTGGTGTACTCGAGAAATTTGCAATTGATGTTGCAGGTGCGGATAAGGTCAAATATAGGCCAGACTATTTCCCTTTCACTGAACCGAGCGTCGAACTCATCGCCTACAAGAAAGGTCACGGTTGGATGGAGTTTGGCGGTTCAGGAATTTTCCGTCCAGAAGTAACGTTGCCTTTAGGGGTTAAGGTGCCTGTCTTGGCTTGGGGGTTGGGTGTCGACAGGCTCTTCATGATGAAAGCGGGAGTTGATGACATCCGTTATTTATTCACCCAAAACTTAGACTGGTTAAGACGGGCGGAGATGACATAAATGCCTACAGTCGAATTTGATTTAGAAGATCTCGAATCGTTACTCACTATTAAACTTCCAAGGAAAGAAGATGAACTGAACGAGATTCTTGCATATGTGAAAGGCGAGGTCAAACAGATTAATGATAAAGAGGCCCATGTGGAATTCAAAGACAGTAACCGTGCTGACTTGTGGAGTATTGAAGGTTTCTCTAGAGCGTTAAAAGGAATCTTAAATATAGAGAAAGGATTAAAAGATTACAAGGTTGTAGGCGATTCAAGAGTAGAGATCCATGTAGATCTGAGACTTAAAGAAATCCGACCCTATATTGCGTGTTCAGTTGTGAAGGGCGTTAATCTGACAGATGCAGCGATCCGCCAAATAATGCGCTTTCAAGACAAACTGGACGAAACCTATGGAAGAGGGCGAAGGAGGACATCTATAGGCCTCTATAACTTTGATTTCATTACTCCCCCATTGAAGTACGCTGTGTCTAAACCAGAAAAAACTCGTTTTGTCCCACTCGAGTTTGAAGAGGAATTAACGCTTGAGGAGATTCTTGACCGGCATCCTAAAGGTTTAAAGTATGCTCACCTTGTCCGGCCGTATCCAGTCTGGCCTATATTTATGGATTCTGCAGGTAAGGTGCTGTCGTTCCCTCCGATAATAAACTCCAATGATCTTGGAAGGATAACTGAAGGAACAGTTAATATACTTGTCGAGGTCACTGGGACATCCCACAAAACTGTGCTTGATATATTGAAGAATGTTACTCTTGCTTTGGCTGATCGCGGCGGCAAAATTTACTCGACGAAAATTCATTATCCGTATGAAGATATGAGTGTTGAAGTGACTCCTAATCTTGAGACTGAAAGGTTTAAGATAAAGGTTGACTATGTGAAGTCAATTCTCGGATTAGACCTCGCTCCATTGGAGATCAAAGACCTCCTAGAAAGATTTAGGTATGGGATATCCAAGGTTTCAAGGTCATACCTAACCGTGGAGGTGCCATGCTACCGTGTAGATGTGCTTCACCAGATCGACATTGTGGAAGACGTAGCCATAGCATATGATTATAACAAGGTTCAAACAAGATGGCCTCAGTTGCCGACTGTTGGAGGCTTATCGGAGAAGACAAAGTTCCGAGATCTCGCCAAAGAGATCATGATTGGCTTAGGATTTCAAGAGGTTCTCACATACTCGATGACTAATCCTGACGTTCTCTTCACGAAAATGAACCTTAAACCTGAGAAGGTTGTTGAGATTGCTAATCCCAAACATACCTTTATGACATGTCTTAGGAATTGGCTGCTTCCAAGCCTAATGGAGTTCTTAAGCCACAACATCCATGTTGAATATCCCCAAAAAATATTTGAGATAGGTTCCTGTGTTATTCACGATGAAAAACAAGAGAATAAGATCTTGGAATTAGACAAGGTTGCAGCTGTGACAATTCATTCTAACGCTGGTTTTACAGAAGCAAAGTCAATGCTGGACGCATTCTTGACTGATCTAGGCATTTGCTATGACATAGAAGCGTGCCATCATGACAGTTTCATTGATGGAAGAACCGGGAAAATGCTTGTCGCCGACGAAGTTATAGGCATCATAGGGGAGATTCACCCCCAAGTGCTCCGAAACTGGAACCTTGAAAATCCCGCTGCGGCCTTTGAAGTTGACCTTGATAAGCTGAGAGTATATCTGAAAAAGAGAGGCCAAAACCCTTGATTTTAACAAATGCTGCCAAGAAATCTGAAAAATAGCAACATTTATCTTAAGTCTCCTATTTCATCCTAAATAGCGATGATATGAGCTTCAAATCCAGCCTGAACCTCGTTCATGAGGACCCGCTTAAACGGACCCGACAGAAATGGCAAGTTTACCATGAATGAGGAAGGGTTTACCCAGAAGCGGGACAAGGCTGGCGTGGGCGTAAAAAACTCCGCGCTAGAGAGAGCCTAGCTAAGAGGAGCGTGCCCGCTCCGCTGTGATGCTGGGTGTTAGTTGCGCGGAACACAGTGACGCCCACGATAAAAATGTCTGTGAAGAATTAATGCCCAAATTTTCCGAGTAGCATCTGAAAGATAAAAACTCATTCTCTTTCGTAATTATGATATTTTGGCTCTTTCTTCCTTCATGTAATATTCTGTCCATTTAAGTTTACGCGGATCACGTTTCAGCTTTAAGGCATTCTTTCTACATTTACTTGAGCAAAACCACTGGATCGATGCGTCATTGCTTACGTACATGATCCCTGTCCCAGGAGAGAATTCTCGACCGCAAAAATTACATTGCCGATGTTTAGGCATTCGCATCAACCAACCTTTTATTCTTAACCCGTATATTTCGGCTAAGCGCTCATAACCTTCACTTTATCTTCCTTGCCTCTCTCTCAGTCTCTCTTAGCATAAGTATATCATCTAACCTAACTGGCCCCTTTACATTTCTCGTTAATATGCGCCCCTTCTCCGGACCACTAAGTATTCGAACCCTCACCACCATAACTTCGCCTGTCGTCCCAGTCCTACCTATTATCTGAATGACTTGAGCGGGTGTTAGAACCTCCTCGCTCTCTTTCCGGCTCATCCGCTGGATCCTTCCTTGATCTTCATTATCCTTGTTGCTATTTCCTTGATTAGGTCTGAAGCCTCTCCAGCTTCTATTATGCAGGCTGCTGCAGCGTTAACCTCTATGCCTACTGAAGCGCCTAATTTAGCCTTGCTGGGAACGAAGACATATGGAATCTTTCTCTCTTCACAGAGAATAGGTAAGTGAGCGACTACCTCTGGAGGATCCACATCTTCTGCTATCACCACCATCTTTGCCTGTCCACGCTCTACGGCCTTCGTAGTCTCGTTTGTACCTTTCCGGACGGTTCCAGTTTTTGAAGATATTTGTAACGCTTCGTATGCCGCATTTGCAACCTCATTCGGGACCTCAAACTTTACATAAAATGGTTTTGACATCCTAAATCACCGAAACTTCATCAACATACGTCTCAGTTTGCATCTAACCCCCTAACTATAATAAATTTCCCTATATATGTTGCGGTGAATTTCTTTTTTTTAAAAAGTTGGGGTATGTTTTTATTTTTTTACAATTTAATGGCAGAAAAAGGGAGAACAGCATGGAGTTACAAATAGAGCCTAGGACGGTTTAGAACTGATCTTTTCCAGTATCGTGACAGCTGTCTTAATAAGATCCTCTTCTGGTGATGGTTCGGTCCCTTCTTGCTTTCTTGCACTATCAATTATGCTCAAGAATTGATCTACCGATAACAACTTTTTTTGCTGATAATGCTTTGCAGATGAACTTCTGTAAATACTTCTAAATGTGTTCCTAAGACTTGAATAGGCAAAATATGTAACAACGGCCAGAGAAGAGGCAAAGTAAATAATTGAATACCAAAAGTTTATTTCTTCTCGTAGCAATGGCGCCACATTACTTAAGAGAAGATACCCGCAAAAGGCGCATGCTAGGTAGACAAACTGTGTGGTGCACCCTCTCCTTTTTAGGAAAACTCCGAGAGAAAGGATTGAGAATATCCATATACCTGATTGCAATAGAATATACATGACGATCTAAAAAACGAATTGAACACATTAATATTTAAAATTCATGAACTGACGATCTATACCCAACAATTTAAATGATGCTTCTACACTAATGTTCAAGTATTTAAGAGTAGTAGAGAATGAAGATCTTTAAGAAACTAGACTGTCAGTACCCTCTTCACTTGAGGAACCTTCTCCTTTAAGTACCGTTCTACGCCGTACTGTATAGTCATTCGGGACATTGGGCACCCAGCGCATGTACCTTTGAGTTTAACCTTCACCGTCCCTTCTTCATCAACGTCGACAAGTTCTATATCTCCCCCATCTGCTCTGAGATGGGGTCGAATCTCTTTTATTGCTTTCTCAACTTCTTTTCTCAATCTCGAGATGCTCCAAATAATAACTTTGTTATAAGGAATTATTTAAACTTAAATATAAATCTTCGTTTCCGGAAGGTCACAAATTTGCTAAGCCTTAAAACGTCCTTTATTTGTGAGCGAAGAAAACGACAATGTTTTCACTGATTTTGTCGACCCTCACAAATCCGAAACGTTCAAACTGGATTATCTGACCAATCGAAGCTTTTCGCAAAGATTCTTCAACCAAACCTCTTAGAACACGTCCATCAGGCATAACAACATCGCATGGAACCGCATGTTCGGGAGGAAGCCAATGAATTAAGGGTGCACCGACCTTCTTTGCCTCTTCATATGATTCACTTTGGAATTCGGCGATGATTTCTTCCTTTATCTCTTCAATTTTTATGTTGAAGAGTTCCATTAGCCTTATTATGGCTCCTTCCTTGAGTATAGGTTCATCAACTTTTGAAAGGTAAATCTCAGCTTGCCCGTTCCTAGGCTTGACCTTCAGAATACGGTTTCCTCTCTCAGGCTTATCAGGATGTAATGGCACGTCTGCTACAAACTCTTTTTGCACACCTTTGACTATGAGCTTCACGGGGTCTTGAACAAAGAAGTACCTATTTGCGATTGGGTCAATAATTTTCCGGTTGATTGCGTATAGGTTCTGCCAGCTCAAGGTTATGTCAACTGGGCGGGGACCAATCTCTATTATTAATTGTCTGATGGCTTCCGGTGTTATGCCTCGACGTCTCAATGACATGAAAGTTGCAAGTCTAGGATCGTCCCAACCATTGTATGTCCCTTCTTGGACACCGCGTAAAATCTTCGATTTACTTAGAGAAGCCCCGGCAATCTTCAGTCTACCGTAATGAATGGCTTCCGGATATTTCCAGCCTAAGTAACGATAAAAGTACTCTTGCCTTTTCTGATTTGTCAGATGCTCTTTTCCTCTTATGATGTGGGTTATCCCGTTGAGGTAATCATCAATGCCATTGGCGAAGGCGAAGAGCGGCCAAACATAGTATTTAGAGCCAACCCTTGGATGTGGATACTTTTTCGGATCTATAATTCTGAATGCAGGCCAGTCCCGGATCGCAGGGTTAGGATGGTCTAAATCCGTCTTAATCCTCATTACCGCTTCTCCTTCTCCGTATTTTCCCTCAAACATATTTTTCCAACGTGCAAGATTTTCTTCTGAGCTTAGACTCCGGCATGGGCAAGGTTTACTATTCATCACTTTTTCTCTGAATTCCTCACGTTTACATGTACAAATGTATGCGTTTCCATCTCGTAAGAGTTTCTCCGCGTATTGGTAATAGATTTCTATCCTGTCGCTTTGAATATATTCAGCATCCCATCTACATCCAAGCCATTTAAGGTCCTCTCTTATCATGTCAAAGAATTTCAGTGAAGACTTCTTCAATCTAGGATCAGTGTCTTCAAATCTTAGGATGAACTTGCCATTGTACATTCTCGCATATTCGTGACTGAGAATGATCGCCCGGGCAGAGCCAAGATGAAGAACGCAGTCTGGGTTAGGAGCGAAACGTGTCACGACTTGGGGATATTTTCCAACGTTTGGCAGAGGTGGAAGACCCTTCTTTTCCTCAACCTTCTCTTTTGAAAGAAGACTGGGCCAGAATTTCTTTAAAACCTCAATCTGTTCTTTCAGTGGAATCTTGTTAACTTCTTCAACAATCTCTTTGACTATTGTAGCGATCTCCTGTATTTTCGACTTTAGTTCAGGTTTCTCAGCCAAGAGCCTTCCAAGTACTGGACCTATTTGAGCCTTTCCTTTATACGCTACAGCGTTCGCTAAAGCTATTTTCCGTATGGTTTCTCTAATCTCAGAGCCTGTCTGAAAACTGTTCAAACGAACACCTTTTTGGTACTTGTGCCAAAGGAGTTGGGAAGAAATGTCATATTTGCCTCTTTATTAGGTATTCGGAAAACATCCTTAACGTTTCTTTCGCCTTTGACGACGGAAGAATGTTGCTCACTTCGTTCCAGCCATCCTCTAAGATCCTTGCAGCAAGATTCCTAGCATATTCTATCGATCCATATTTCCTAATTATCGAGATCGCCTTCATTCTATGAGCTTCATCCTTTGTATGCATCTCAAGTATCCGTTTCAACTCTTCCTTATCCTCAAGTTCAGCCTCTTTCAAGGTATAGATGACGATGATGCTTAGCTTCCCCTCAGTTATATCCATACCTAGTCCGCCCTTTCCCTCAGCAAATTTCTCACCAATAATGTCTAGGATGTCGTCTTGAATCTGGAATGCTATGCCTATGGACTCGGCGAACTTCCCAATTTTTTCAACCTCTTCGTTGCCAACATCAGATATCACGGCAGCCATTTTAGCTGCCATTCTTGCCAAAGTGCCTGTTTTATAGGCGCACATCTGTAGATACTGTTCTTGTGACGTATTTGAGGTAGGAATTAGTTTCTTATGCCAAGCAATATCTATTGCTTGCCCAAGGCTGAGATTAATCATCTCATTTACGTAAATCTCATAGATTCTTCTGGCTTTTTCTTCCGAGAGTTTCCCTATATTTTCGCTTAAAGATAATAAAGGAATAAAGTACATGAAGCTTGAAAGGTTAATCGCGACATCTAGGCCGTAAAGCTTATAGGTACATGGTTTTCCCCGCCTAAAGTTTGATGAATCTTCAATGTCGTCAGCGATAAGCGTTCCATTATGAATAATCTCCGGAATAGCTGCGAACTCTAGGAACTCATCAGGGTCGCTACCTAAAGCTTCACATAGTAGGAGGAAAAGTGCAGCTCTCCAACGTTTTCCTCCTCTATCCAGGAACTCCCAGAAAGGCTCCAAAATCGTTTTATTTAAGGCTTGAAGGTCCAGTTCACCCTTTGGCGGGCTTATTTTAAATAGAATCCAGTCTTCAGTTATCTTTCTTGGCACATATTTCTCAATACACTTGTCGATGAGCTTAGCTTTCTCTTCAAGAATCTTTTCTATTCTATGATTCATTTCCATAGTGAACCTTAGTCTCCTCTCCTCGCATAAGCCTCCAAATTGAAGCCTCTTGCTCTTAACCACTCAGCTGTCTTACCAGTTATTACAACTGGGGTAGACTTTAACTTTTCCAATTTCTTAGCTCCGACAAGAAACATTACGGTTCTTAACTGATGGATGATAAAAACAATTTTTGTTTTAACATCTTCGCTGCCTCTCAAGGCCGCGTTTAGTACTGGAAATGCGAATCCAGCGAGAGAAGCTCCCAGTGTTAAAGATTTTGCAATGTCGACTCCAGAACGTATACCCCCTGACGCGATAACTGGCAAATTCACTGACTGCACAACTTCAACCAAACTGTAAACGGTAGGTATCCCCCAATCCCAAAGGTTTTTTCCAAGCTCTTGCCTGAACTCATTCCCTCGTTTCTTAGCTCTATAGTATTCAACTGCCGCCCAGCTGGTTCCGCCAGCCCCTGCAATGTCTATGGCAGAGACTCCTGCTTTTTCCAGTCTTTTAGCATCTTCAGCAGCGATGCCAGCTCCTGTCTCTTTCACAATGACTGGTACACTGAGAACTTCAGAGATCTCCTTTATCTTTCCAAGAACCTGAGCATAGTTAATCTCCCCTTCAGGCTGTATAGCTTCTTGAAGCGAGTTAAGATGGATTGCTAAAGCATCAGCATCTATCATTTTGACAGCCCTTTCAGCGATTTCGATGCACCTCTCAGATATGATTTGGGATGCACCTATGTTCGCGGCGATAAAAGCACTAGGAGCCTTCTTCCTTGCAATTTTGTAGGTTCTCTCAAATCTGGGGTTCTCTAAAGCCGCTCGTTGGCTTCCCACACCCATTCCTAGACCTAACTCTTCAACTGCCTCCGCTATGGACGCATTTATCTTGAAGGCCTTTTCCGTTCCTCCAGTCATAGCTTCTATGAAGATAGGCGCCGAGAATTTATGGTTGAGGAAATTGGTTGAAAGATCTATTTCTTCCCAGCTTATTTCTGGTAGAGCTCTATGGATAAGAAAGACTTCTTCAAAGCCCGTAGTTACACTCTTGGCTTCAACATCCTCTTCTAAACATATTTGTATGTGTTCATCCTTTCTTTCTTCAATTTTATCTTCTTCGGGTTTATCTTTCGATCTTTGTCCCAACAACTTCCTCTCCCTTTAAAGCCATCTCTATATTGCCAGGTTTAGACGCATTCACAATTAATGTCGGAATTCCGCATCTGATGGCCAGAATTATCTCTGAAATCTTTCCCATCATCCCATGTGTCACGTCTATGAGGCTTGTTCTGGTCAACGTGTTTTTAAGTTTCTCAAGTTGTTCCAATTTAATATTTGGAATGAAATGCGCTGAAGGGTTAAGCTTTGGGTCGGAGTCGTACAAACCATCAACATCTATGCCCATAATGATCTTTTCAGCTTTAAGCTTTAAAGCTATGTGAGCTACTATCTGGTCCCCTGAAAGAACTGCAAAGCCTTTATCAAAATCTAGTACAGCATCCCCGTGAAGAACTGGGACAAGATGCATGTCGACCGCTTTTATTAAAGGTTTATAGTTGTATGTTTGTATTCGTCCTTTACTTGTGATGATGAAGGATGAAGGCGCCATACTAAATGCTGGAACATCTTGATCCAAAAGATTTTTCACTATAAGATTATTGAGAAAGACCATCGCCTCATGGGTCTTTGAGAAACCTAGTATCTGTCTATTGTCACTGAAACCTTCTGCAATTCTGTAAACGCTTGCGAGTGGATGGCCAAAGCTTCCCCCGCCGTGAACTATTATTAAAGGCTGGGCTTCAGCTCGAGCTACCTCTTCAGCCAACCTCTTAATCGCTTCATAGTTAGGCGATAGAACCTTCTCTTTATATGTTACGACTGAGCCTCCGAGCTTTAAAACTATAGGTTTACTTCTCAATTCTGATTCCGTCCATTGTTATTCTCGTGATGTAAGCTTTTCCATCAGCCTTCTCTATCGCTTTCGCTACGTCATTAAGTTTTTCCGGTGCTGCTAAAGCAACTATGCATCCACCACCCCCAGCACCAGTCAACTTTGCTCCTAAAGCGCCAGCCGTTCTCGCTGCTTGTACAAGCCTTTCAAGTGGATAATTAGAAACTCCCATTGCGCAGAGAAGTGCATGGTTGAAATTCATGAGTTCGCCTAGAGTTTCTAGGTCTCCCTTTCTCATTGCTTTAATGCCCAGCGCCACAATTTCTTCCCCGGCGTCAAATACTTTATCCACAAGCGATGGATAACGTTTTTTCAAATCCATGACTTGAGCAACCATCCCGCCTGTTGACCGTTTCAACATTGTGTCTCCAAGGATAATTGGCAGATCGGTATTAAGATTTAATCGTTTAATCCCTTCTCCTTTACGGTATAGAATAATACCTCCATAGGTGGATATTGCTGGGTCAACGCCAGATGGGTTTACATGAACAACCTTCTCGGCTTCTAAGGATATCCGAAAGATCTCATCCTCCGTCAATCCAGCTTCAAAGAGATGGTTTAGAGCGGCGGCAGATGCGACAGAGACAGCAGCGGATGAACCCAGTCCAGCTGCTACTGGTATGGATGAGTTAATATCTAGGTTGACACCCACATTAGTACTAACAAAATTTTGGAAGCCTCGGATAACGGAAAAGATAGGCTCAAACTTTTCTTTTGTTTCTTCCCCACCTTCCTGAATATGGAATTTGTCGCCTACGTAATATCCTGAAGCTTTCAAATTCCTAGAGCAGATGTACGCTTTTTTGTCTTTTCTAAGCTCCGCCTTAACGATCGCCCTCTTGTCTATGGCAATGACCAAGGCTGGTTTTCCATGGACAACGAATTGTTCACCGAAAAGTATAACCTTACCCGGTGCAGAAGCCTTGGCAGACGGTCTCAAAAAGAATTGGTCTCCTTGCCAAGTTTATTTTTCGAAGACCAGAGATGCGTAGCCAACGACCGAGGAAGTGTCGCCTGTTATGTCTCCACTAGTCTTATAGCAGAGCATCTCAGATCTATTCAAACCCATCTTCTTTGCAGCTACTATTAATGTGGTCACAGGACCGTATCCGCAAGCTGAGATTCTGTTAGCATTTAACACAGAATGGAAGAGCCTCTCATCAAGTTTTAACACGGCGTCCAAAGCCTTCATGTCTTTATCGTACGCATTTCTTTGAGGTTCATAATGAGTCATGTCTGTAGATGCTATCATCACAAAGTTTCGGTTCTTCAAAGCCTCAGCCAAAGCCTCGCCAACTTCTCTGCATGTCTCGAGATCTTGCATTAAGAAGCAGATGGGCACAAATTTGAATGAGGAGCCATAAATATACTGCAGAAATGGCAACTGAACTTCAATTGAATGTTCGTAAATATGAGCTGAATCGTCCGGGTCAACTATTCCAGATTTGCTTACGACCGCCCTCGCTAGATCACTGTCTATCTCCACCTCCCCTAACGGTGTACGCCACACCCCCTCCTCCATTATCGCTACTCCGCTTCCTATGCCAGTATGGTTTGGTCCAAAAATCACTGCAACATCTATTAATCCGTCAGAGGCAAGGCGATAATAGGCGTTGGCAGCAACTGGACCTGAGTACATATATCCAGCATGTGGACAGACTAGCCCTATGATCTTCCTTGGGCCGTCCCTATTAATTTTGGGGAGCTCTCCCGGTCCGAACTTATGCCTAAAACATTCCTCTATCTGCCTTCTTAGAGAGCCCGTTGAGCCAGCGTAAAAGCTTCCAGCCACGCTGGCATACCTTATCTTTTTTGCCAGTTTAGATCCTCCTGCCTTTGAAATGAATACAGTCAAACAAGGAATATTTGTTTAATCAAAAATATAAATGCGTCTAAAACTGAGGAGAGACACCTTTAGTTACGTGGGCCTAAGTTACTGCTCTGTTTTTTCCACTACCTTAACTTCGAAATCCTCGATTGAGAGTGGTATTTCACCATCAGGTGAAATTTCGCCTCTCTCACGTAGAATTTGCCTTGCGAGAAGCCAGTAGATCACGGCTAAAGCTCTTCTGCCCTTATTGTTTGTAGGTATACTTAGGTCAATATTTGTAAAGTCATTATCTGTACTGCATAGAGCTACAACCGGAATTCCTAAACTCGAGGCTTCCTTCACAGCTTGAAAATCAGCTTTTGGGTCGGAGACGAGAATCACATCTGGCTCAACACGGTTCGGAAATATCGGATTAAGAAGCATGCCCGGAATGAATCGCCCCGTTATGGGGACCGCTCTAACGACTTCACAGAACTTTTTTGCAGGTTCTTGCGCGTACAACCTTGCTGCGACAGCTGCTATCTTTGAGGGCTCAAAACGTGATAAAAATTTGGCTGCTATCCTTATCCGTTCATCCGTTTTCTTCACGTCTAGTACGAAGAGCCCGTCGCCTCTGACTTTATAAATGAAGGGCTCCATGTCTTTCGTCTTTATCTTTGTTCCTATATGTATCCCTGCTGAAAGTAGAATGTCTTGGGAGAGTAACAAACCTTCTATTACGGGTGCAGAAGATTCTACCTCGACTTTCTCAGACACTTAATTTCCCACCTTCATATTATTCTAAGTTTAGCCATCCGCGCTCTTTCCCCGATTATCTCCTCAATGCGTACAAGCTCATTTAGTTTGGCGATTCTTTCTCCACCGACAACTCCAGTCTTGATAATAGGGGCGTTAAGGGCAACTGCCAAATGGGAGATATGTGAAGAAGAAGTTTCTCCGGACCTGTGGGAGACGACTGTAACATAACCGTTCTCCTTTGCTAGACGGGTAGTTTCCAAAGTATCAGTGAACGTTCCGACCTGGTTCATTTTGATTATGATCGCGTTTCCGGCGTGGCATTCTATACCTTGCCTCAACCTCTTCACGTTGGTTACGAACAAGTCGTCGCCGCATATTAGACATCCGTGAGCTTTTGAGGTTAGTTCCTTAAAGCTCTCGAAATCGTCTTCGTGAAAGGGATCCTCAACGTAAACAATGTTATACTTCTCTATAAGTCCTAGAATATAATCTAACTGTTCACCTGTGTCTCGAGTTAAATCGTCCCTCGCATAGACATAACATCTCTTCTTTGGATCCCAGAGCGAGGAAGAAGCCAAATCTACGCCAACTCTGCAAGAGAAACCGATCTCTTCTGAGACTTCTTTGCAGGCTGTGAAAACTACTTCAAGAGCTTCGTCGTTAGAAATATTTGGCGCCCAAGCTCCTTCATCCCCTTTTCCGCCAGTAAAAGTTGAATCCACCTTTTTTAAGAGACTCTTCAATTTTTTGTGGACTGCAACATTGGCTTCCACCGCGTTGGAAAAAGACTCAGCGCCGACTGGGAGAACTAAGAACTCTTGGATATCCGGCGCCTTTCCTAAAGCATGTTTTCCACCGCCAAGAACATTTCCTAATGGATATGGAAGATCAGAAGCTAAGAAGCCACCAAGGTATTGGAATAACGGAAGGCCATAGGAGTCTGCCGCTGCGTCAGCAACAGCCAACGAGACTGCAAACGCGGTGTTTCCGCCGATATTCTTGAAATTTTCCGTTCCATCAAGTTCATGGAGAAGCCTATCAATCTCTTCTTGCTCATCAGCATACAATCCGATTATTTCCTGGGCGATAAGCTCCTCAACTTTTCTTACCGCCTCTTCAACGCCACCCTCTGGAAAGGGCACAACCTCCGCTCTTCCAGTGCTTGCACCGCTGGGAGCAGATGCCCTTCCGAATCCTTCAGTCGTTATCACATCAACCTCAATCGTGGCATCTCCTCGGCTGTTTATTATCTTACGGGCTGTCACATCCTCGATGAGAGTAGACATTCCACCTCATTCCTCTTCATTCTCTATCTTTGCTTTTTCATAAAACTTTATTATTTCATCTATTATCTCGACATGAGAGAGAAACATTCGACGGCAACAATAACGTTTGATTCCTAAATCGTCAAGAACCTTTCCGGGTGGTTCTCCTTCCTTGACTTTCCTCACGTATTCCTCCCATTTGTCACCAATCATTTTGCCACAAGTGAAGCATCTTACAGGTATAATCGTTTTTGATCCCTCGCTCAACTATGCCTCTAATTCGCATTTTCACCTATAACTCTTCTGATCACGAGCCCTTGCGCCTGGACCACCAAACTTCCTTGGTTCTTTCTGCCTAGGATCACCTGCAATCATTGTTCTATCATATTTCGTAAGTGCTGTTCTCAGATGAGAACTCTTTGTCCATTTCACCAGCCCCCTTGCAAGTGCCATACGTGCGGCTTCTGCTTGACCCATGAAGCCGCCACCTTTCGTTTTAATGTCGATATCTAACTTTTTCCAAGTGTCTCCAGCCAATAAAAGTGGTTCATAGATCTTTTCGCGGGCTATTTGAGGCTCGAATATTTCCAATGGAATCTTATTTATCTTAACTCTGCCAATTCCAGGTTTAATTATTGCTTTTACAATTGATGTCTTGCGTTTTCCGCTAACAACTAAGACCTTCTTTGCATCAGTCATTTCATGCACCTATCCTTTCCATCCTATGCTACGCGCCACTTCTGAGACTGTTACATATGAACCTCTCAGTTTTTTCGCATCAGCCTCTTCGATAGTTTCTTTTTCAAGATTTTCAAATTCTGTTGGAATACCAATATAGACCTTCAACCTTTTTAAGGCATCAATTCCATGAGGCTTCTTTCGTGGAAGCATTCCCCTAACGACCTTTTTGACTATGTTATCTGGTCTTCTTGGGTGTAAAGGTCCTTTCCTGTAATGACCAACCTCAAGAAACCTTTTCGATTGTTGAATGACACTCAGCCTTTTTCCGGAGATGACAGCCTTCTCAGCGTTCACAATCACCACTCTTTCACCGTTAAGCAATCTCTTAGCTACTATACTAGCCATTCTTCCTAATATGAGGTTATTCGCGTCAATTATTGTGGCTTTTTCACCTGTCCCACTCATATGCTTCACCCAATTATCTTAACTTTTGAGCCCTTAGGGTTCATCTCTGTCAACTCAGGGATAGATAGGCACTTTCCTTTAGCTGTAAGTATCTTTAACCTAGCCTTATCTGAAAAGTCAAGTGCCGCGACCGTTACTGGATGGTCGATACCGCCTGCGCCTAAAACTTTTCCAGGCACCAACACTTCTTCGTTTTCTTTGGTGTAACGGTTCAGTTTGCTTATATTTACTGCTATACGTTTTCTTCTAGGTTTAGAAAGCCGCTCAGCTACATCTCTCCATATTGCCACATTGTTTTCTCTAGACTTCTTTCTTAGCAAGCGGATTAGTCTTATAAAATGAGGGTTAGTACTTCTCAGCTTCTTTGGGTTCATTTCCAATCTCCACAAGTCTACTCATAAACTCAGAGAACTTTTTCTCATAAATCTTAAAAGCTTCAAATATTATCCGTTCAACTGGAAGCGCTCCTGTAGACTCCACATAGAAAATGAAGGAATCGTCTTTTTTGCTTACATTTATCGCTGAGGGAGTTTTTGGGCATGCTTTAATGCAATCCTCACATAAGATACAATTAATTAAATTTGCTACTTTCACGGCTCTTTTATCCTTTTCTAATACTTTTCTTGAACAAATATTAACGCATGCTCCACACTGGTCGCAAATAGACTGGTCTATATCGATGATAGGTACATGCCTGTAAGTGCAAGCAGATACTGGTTGCCACTTCGCATGAACTTTTCCTTTTCCTAGCTTCGCGTATGCTTCCACTCTGACCCTTTGACCAGGAGCTAGTTTTACGATTGGTATTTTATCACTTACGGGCACTATCTTAGGATCCTCAGACACCAAATCTCTGGAGTACACAATTTTAACCTCATCTTCGGCCTGAACATCCAATGTTAGAACCACCCGGCAAAGGTGACACCCAAGTTCGCTCTTACAGACACATTCCTCTGGAAGATTATAAACGTCAAGATCCGTCTTAAGAGGGATAAGTCCCAGCCTTAACCCCAAGATTTCGTCGTGAAGAACAGATGAATTCTCAATTACTACAATGTCCTCAATAGCCATTATGGGAACTTCCGCATAAATGATTCTACGTAAAGTATTAGCCAAAGGAACAGTTATGCCATCCACCCGAAACCGTATAAAATCCTCATCTTTCTCAATTATTCGAATACTCATCACCCAAATCCTCTTAGCGGAATGCGATGTCTCAATTTAGGTTTTTTTCATAAAGAAGAGAGACCTATTTCAACTTTTCCCTTGAAAAGTCAAAATAATTTTTCCTTAATTCATTTAAAGGCTTAGACTCTTCGTCCTCTTCGTCCACCTTTACGCCTCGTTCCGTCATGAGGCAAGGGAGTGACTTCTTCTATACGTCCTATCGTCTTAAAACCAGCACGTGCAAGAGCGCGTATCGCAGCTTGAGCGCCAGGCCCTGGTGTCCTTGCGCCTGAACCACCTGGTGCACGCACTTTTATATGAATTGCTGTTATTCCCTTATCCTTCGCTATGCTTGCAGCGTGGGCTGCTGCCCTCATGGCAGCGTATGGCGACGACTCTAACCTATCAGCTTTGACGAACATGCCGCCGCAAGCCCTTGCAATCGTTTCTGCTCCTGAAAGGTCTGTGATATGAACTATCGTATTATTATATGAACTGTAAATATGGACTACTCCCCATCTTTCATCTTTCTTACTCATTTCCTTTTTCTCCGCCCGCAACAACTTCTATAGATTGCCTTAATGGATGATCTTCTCTGGTTAATGGGCTGACTGGCGCATATTGGATACGTTCCTCTTCTTCCTTTGGAACGAGATAGCTGGGTGAAAAAACTCTTTTCTCGCCTATGGCAATATGGCCATGAGTGATCAATTGTCGGGCTTGATGTATTGTTTTAGCCAAGCCCCTCCTAAGTACGAGTGTCTGAAGCCTTCTTTCAAGAATATCCTCCACTGATAGATCAAGAACATTATCCAAGGTGGCTTCTTCAGGAAGAACCCCAAGGTGCTTTAGTTTCATAAGAAGGGTAGATTCAGCTACTACTCTTTCAGATGCAGGCATGCTTAACAGAGATCTAGCTATACCTCGAAATTTTGAGAGCATTGTCTTATGGCGCCAAAGCTCAACTTTATTCCTTAAGCCATACTCGCCGAGAAGCCTAAGCTCGCTCTCTAAGATATCTGACCGCCAAGGAAATTTAGGGGTCTCATATTTCTTTTTTTGTCTTCTAGGATCTCCCAGCAGGACGCACCTCCTTTTTCTTCTTCACACCTACGGCTTTTCCTTTTCTGCCAGTAGTTCTTGTCTTCTGCCCCCTCACCTTGAGTCCATAAGCGTGGCGATATCCGCGCCATGATCTGATCTCTTTCATCTTCTCAATGTTAGTTTTTATTTGAAGATCAAGGTCTGAAGTGATGAGATGAGTATCCTCACCCGTCTCGGGGTTCTTGCGATAGTTCAGAAGCCAAGAAGGAAAGTCATAATCTTGCACGTTTTTTACTATTTCTTCCAATTTTTTTATTTCAGTATCTAAAAGAAAGCCTAGGCGTTTTTCGGAGGGGATTTCAGCCTTGTTTACTATAGCATTTGCAAGGCGAATATTTATCCCTTTAATTTTTGTCAGAGCATACGCTACTTTTAGTGTTCCGTCCAAATCTTTTCCTGCTAAGCGGACGATGTGTTTAAACTCTTCAGCCATCAGGTTAGCCTTCCAAAGTATTGACTATCAAGGAAGACATTCGTTTTTATTTAAAGTTTGCGCTAATAAAATCGTTAATGTTTATGTACATCCGATATTTTTTGAGCCCATTAAATTGAAACTTCTTCAGATTAAAGATTTGAAATCTGCGAAACGATAACAACATTAATTAATATTCATGTCATCTATTATCTTGTTGAGGGAATTGTTTATGGTCTCAGCATGCGTTCTGATAAGAACTTCTCATGGAAAATTTGAGGAAGTCGTTAGGATGATTCGTCAAATTAAGGGCGTTCAAAGAGTATTTCCAGTTTTGGGAAGATTCGATGTTGTCGTTGACCTCAATGATTTAGATTTTTCAGAACTTCAATCCACCGTCCTTAGAATAGGAAAAATGGCTGGAGTCGTATTCACAGAAACCCTCGTCGAAATTAAACAATAGCTGGAGGAACCAAACTATGCTTAACGCATGTGTATTATTGAAGATTGTACCTACAAAGGCTGAAACGATTCTAAGCAAGGTTAGCGCAATCAAGGGGGTTCGAAAAGCATATCTTTCCTATGGAAGATTCGACATCGTTGTCTTTGTCGAAGTTGAAGACTACAAAGAACTAAGAAAGATAACGGGCGAAATTAACGAGGTAGATGGTGTTAGGAGCAGTGAAACTCTGGCAGAAGCCTAACTAAAGATTATCCAATTAAAAATAGGAAGCCCAATCGTATTTGCGGAGTGACTTGTACATCGTAAGGGAAAAAATATAAGCTTTTTAGCCTCGAAGGAAAGAGTTACTAATGATTCTTATAATTGCATCTAAAGTTGACATAGCATCTCTAAACATTGCAAAGTGCCTCATAAATACCCATGATTTTGAAAAAATCTCTGAGCCTTTGTTTGGAAATCCTTTATACCTGAAAAAACTTGAAAACGGGGAAACCTTAAGGCTTTCCTTTACAAATCAAGAGCCAGTGGACACGCAGGCTCTTCCCCTTCCGTCTCAAGTGAAACTCGTGATATTCGTATCAAGGCATAAAAGTGAAAGCGGAACGCCAACGCTTTCCGTTCATGTTCCCGGAAACCTAGGAGAGGCATCCTTGGGCGGCCTCCCCAGAAAAATCTCTGTCTCTCCAGCCAGCGCTATGAAAGAAGCCTTAAAGGCTATGAAAGAAGCTCAGGAAGAGATGATGTTGGAATATGAAGTCTCTTACGAATGCACCCATCACGGTCCATCACTAGATATACCGACCATGTTTGTTGAGTTAGGCAGTTCGCCGAAACAGTGGAGGTCTAAATCAGCAGCTGAAGCTGTGGCAAGGGGCGCTTTAGCTGCCGCATTAAATCGGAGACTATATCGAACGGTCATTGGCGTCGGCGGGCCTCACTATAACATGAAATTTACAAGAATGGCTTTAGAGACTGATACTGCTTTTGGGCACATAATTCCGAAATATGCAGTCAGCGAATTAGATGAAGAAATTTTGCGACAATGCGTTAATAGGAGTGTTGAACCTGTTGAAAAAGCTATCCTAGACTGGAAAGGGATAAAAGGTGACGACAAAGAAAAGCTTCTCAATTTACTAAGCAAAATGAACCTAAAGATTGAGAAGATATAATATGCAATTTCCATCCGAGCTCTACGATTAAGCAGATATTCTAGAGTATAAAGCAAGAGCTTCAAAATGGGCTTTCTTTATCAAGTCCCTAATGGTTTCACGAGTTGGAATACCCGCTTTAAGAGCAAGGCTGTAAACCTCAGTAAATGCTACTTGAATCAACATTTGGATATTCTCATCGGTCGGGTACGCAGCGTTTAAGGAAAGTTTTAGTGCCTCTGCATACACTTCGCCAATTTTTTCTTTATACTCGTCTAAGTTCAGCTTCAACTCGTTCTCTGTTAGGATAGCACCCCCATCGTAAACTGCCTTAATCGTCAGTCCCATTTCAACTGCTTTTATTCCCAGCTTAGACAGGATTGGTGCGAGACTCTCGGAAATTACCTCGCCTTTCTTGGCTACGATCGTGTCCCTGCTAACCCAGACGCTCCCGCTCTCTATCCTTGTGGGGATGCCTACTGAGCCTAGCTGACTTATGACTGGTCCAGGAGATAGACCAGTATTTCCCGCCGGCACTATTATGTCTTCTGTAGCTATGTCTCCCGCTTTTGCAAAGTCTTTCACCTTACTTTTTTCGAGAAGAAGGGTAAGTTTGAATGGGTTGAGATCTGTAAAGAGAAAGAGGTTTGAACCCTTTAAATGCTCCTTAATCATCTCGATGTTCGGCTTATCTTTGCATTCTAAAACTGCCTTTTCAACAAGAGAATTTTTGATAACTTGAAGAGTTGCTGTTCCAGCAAGTTTTTTTCTAATCTCCTGAAGTTGAGACGCCCTAACCTTGTGTAAAGCAGATATTCCGATGACCTGATATCTTTTCACTAAATCTATTACTTCTTTAATTTTTTGGGCTTTCTTTACAAGTGATCTTCGCTGCAATTTATATTCCCCTAAATTTTTACTGGTACGGCAGGACCCATTGTTGTTTTTACATAGATCGTTCTGATATCTTTAAGCCCCCTCTTCAATTTTCCTTTTACCTTGTTTATCACCGCCTGTATGTTCTCAGCTATGTCATCGTCAGACATGCTTTCAACACCAACTCTACATTGAATAACTGGTTGACCACGCGCTCTGACCTGTATAATTTTCTTATGCTTTTCAATCTCTTCTTCAATGTTAGCTGTTGGAAGGATAGGCGTAGGCATCTTATTCCGCGGACCAAGTATGGCACCGAAAGTCCGACCTACAAGTGGCATGAGCGGAGCGGCAGCGATGAAAGAATCTATTTCCTTCGCTATCTTTCTTTGTCTCTTTTTATTGTTAGCTAAACTTTCTATATCTGGACCTTCAAGAACAATGTCTGCGCCAGCTCTCCTCGCCCTCAGAGCCATATCCCCGCTTGCAAAAACACCTACCTTAATCTTCTTGCCGAGGGGTCGAGGTAGCTCAAGGGTCTCCTGTATCCTTCCCTCTGGTTTTTTCATATCTAAGTCACTTAGGTTGATAATCAGCTCTACTGCTTGGTCAAAGTTTCTTTTCAAGCATTTCTCCCTCATCTCTTTGAGTGCTGCTTTGATGTTTTTTGTCTCTACTGACATTTCTTACGCCCTAAGTCGAAAGAAATCGAAAGCCAGTAATAAAAACATTACCTTTTAATCTTCTTTTGCCAACATCTCATCATATCTTCCCTGGTCGACTTCTTGAAGAATAGTTTTGGGATTCTTCTGGTCAATTGTCATGCCCATACTCACACAAGTTCCTACTATCTCCTTTAGAGCCGCCTTTAAGTCTCCAGCGAGTAAGGAAGGCTTTTTAATCTTGGCTATTTTGAGCACTTGTTGAAACGATAGGTTACCCACTTTCTCAGAATTCGGTTTTCCAGAACCCTTCTGGATTCCAGCTTCTTTTACAATGAGAGCGGCGGTTGTCGGTATACCTACGGTTACTTCAAACTCTTTCGTTTCGACATCAACAATTATTTTCACTGGCACCTTCATGCCAGCATACTCCTTAGTCTTCTCATTTATTTTGTTGACAATAGAGAGGACATTTACGCCTAAAGGACCTAACGCTGGTCCAAGAGGAGGGCCTGCTGTAGCTTGTCCGCCGCTGACAAGGGCTTCAATAACTTTTTTTTCGGGCATCCACACTCACCACTCACTTTTCTTCTTTGCTCGCCTTTTCAGTGATTTTCACGTAGTCAGCGTGAACAGTTATGGGCAGCGTGAAAGTGGCCTCTAACAATTCTATGGTTACCTCCTCCTTTGCTCTGTCTATGGAGGTTATCTTTGCCTTCATTCCTTTGAAAGGTCCACCTGTTACCTCTACAACATCGTTGATGCTAAGTTCATCGATAACTGGTCTAACAACGACATATTTCTCGACATCCAAGAGAGACACGATTCCGGGAACCCTTGATCTTACATGTTTTACTCCTGAAACAGCTTCTTCGACGATGTGCGGTCCTTCCGCCTCGATGAAGATATATCCTTTCAAAGTTTCAGGTACTAGTATCGCTTTAATCGGTATCTTGTTCGCTTCCACTCTACTAGCTACGAGGTTAGCCACGTTTCTCTCCTGCCCTACGGTTGTCCGCACAGCGTAGATCATCGTGCCGGAAACTTTTACATTCATTCCACAACCACCTATCCTGGGATGCTGCCTGTTATAAAAGATGCGAGAAGCTTGATAATGTAGCCTAAAGCGCCTATCGTCACTATACCTAAAGCGCATACCTTGACAGTTTGCCAGAGTTCACTTTTGCTAGGCTTTTTTGCGAGGTGAAGCAACCTTAAACATGACCTTATAAAGGACCCTAGGCCCAAACTCGACTCATCTCTTTTTCAATTCTTAGACAAAAAAAGGAGTGTCCTCTATATAAGAGTATCACATTCGGTGGTTTCATTTCACATTTTCAGCGTTAATAACCTCAGTGCAAATTTAGAGGTTCTTTCCTAAGCGTGCTTTCCATCCAATTTTCCGACAGATTTAAGTATAAGATTCTCTATGTTCGAAAGTTTGAGTATTACATGGTTTGGTGATTGAGATATGGAGTACGTTTACGCGGCTATGCTTCTACATAAAGCTGGAAAGCCTATTGATGAAGAGAACATCACAAAAGTTCTCCAAGCAGCCGGAGTCAATGTTGACCAGTCCAGAGTCAAAGCCTTAATTGCAGCAATATCAGAAGTAAATATTGAAGAGGCAATCAAGTCCGCACCTTTCTTCATGCCTGCAGCAGCTATAACGCCTTCAGTTGTACCATCCGCACCTGCAGCTGAAGAGAAGCCTAAGGAAGAGAAGAAAGAAGAAAAGAAAGAGGAAGAAGCATTAGAAGGGCTTGGAGCGCTTTTCGGCTAGATAGGGAAACTTTCAAAAATTCAATTCCTCTAACTGTCTAGGTTTTCGTGTCTGCATTTTCCGCATTAACCTTTGAATCCTCCGATAAAATGCAACAAGATCATGCATGATTTAAGCTAAAAATACGCATTTTAATCCTTATCCGAATATATTTAAATTTGTGATATCCTTACTTGTAGGTGCATTGGATATTCTCAGAGATGGATAAGAATGCATTTCCCAGAGTCGGAATATCGCCTTCCATTCTTTGAAGAGTATGGCTACGTAAGAAAACTATGCCCTAAATGCGGAGAAAATTTTTGGACACAGAATATTGACCAAAAATTATGTGGCGAATCCTCGGTTCATGGCTGTGCAGAATACTCATTCATCAGAAACCCGCCGACACGAAAGCCTTATAGTCTCGAGCAAATGCGTGAGACTTTCCTGTCCTTCTTCGAAAAGAGGGGACATAAGAGAATTAAGCCCTACCCGGTTGTTGCACGCTGGAGGGATGATCTCTACTTTACAAACGCCAGCATAGTCGACTTCCAACCCTATGTCACGGAAGGGATGATCCCACCTCCAGCCAACCCACTGGTGATAAGCCAGCCATGCCTTAGATTTCCAGATGTTGAAAGTGTTGGACTCACCTTTGGACGTCACCTCACAGTCTTCGAGATGGGCGGACACCATGCCTTCAACTATCCCAACAAGGAAATCTATTGGAAAGATGAGACCGTAAAGCTGCATCATGAATTTGTCACTAAAGAGTTAGGCATAAAATCTGAGGAGGTCATCTATAAGGAAGGAATATGGTCCGGAGGAGGAAATGCCGGTCCAGACCTCGAGAGCATCATACAAGGCTTAGAGGTTGCAACATTAGTATTCATGAGGTACAAAGTTATCAACGGCGAGTTTGTCGAGTTGCCAATCCGAACTGTCGACACAGGCTACGGCATGGAGAGGTTTACTTGGCTCTCGAAAGGTTGTATAAGCGGGTTCGAAGCCGTCTACGGCAACCTCATAGACAAAATAATGAAGATGGCTGGAATAGAAGCCCCAGATAAAAAACTTTTGGCAAGTATTTCGAAGATCTCTGGAATCATCGAAACTGGCAAGACATCCAGCCGAATTGAGAATTGGAAGAAAATATCCGCCAAGATAGGTTTGGATGAGGAGGAAATTGCTCGCACGATAGACCCAATTATTAATGTCTTCGCAGTGGCAGACCATACCAAATGTTTAACTTTTCTTCTTGCTGAGGGAGTTGTCCCCTCGAACGTTCAAGAAGGTTATCTCGCAAGGCTCATGATTAGGAGGACATATAGGCTCCTGAAAAACCTATCGATTGAGAAGATGATGCCCGAGATAATTGATATGCAGATATCTCGTTGGTCTAGAGATTTTCCGCACCTTGAAGAGATGCGAAACGAGATATTCGAGATGCTTGCTGTTGAGAGTGAAAAATACGAACAGACGATTGAGAGAGGCAAGAATCTAATTAAGAGAGTTGTCAATGAACTGAAGACGAGTGGATCCAGCGAAATCCCTTTGAAAAAGACAATTGAACTCTACGACTCTCACGGTCTCACACCTGAATTAATCGTTGAGATGGCTGAGGCTGAAGGAGTAAAAGTAAATGTGCCGGACAATTTCTATAGCTATGTTGCTCAAAGGCATGTGGAGAACCCTAAACGGTCGGAGGCCACTACAACAAAGGTTGTAGAAGACTTAGAGAAAGTATTTTCAGGCATAGCTGAAACACAGAAGCTTTACTATGAGGACGCTTACATCTCAGAGTTTGAAGCTAGAGTTTTGCGTGTCTACAATAGGGCCGTGGCATTGGATAAGACAGCGTTCTATCCTGAAGGAGGCGGTCAACCGGCGGATCATGGCTACCTAGAATTTCATGGGAAGCGGTCCCGCGTTCTAGATGTTCAGAAGGCAGGGACCGTGATAATCCACTTCTTGGAAGATGACCTTCCAAACGAAGGTGAAGAAGTGAAGGGCATAATCGATTGGGAACGTCGATCCAACCTCATGAGAAATCATACTGCTACTCATATAATTATGGGTGCCGCAAGGCGGATACTTGGCGGGCACGTTTGGCAATCAGGAGCCCAAAAGGATGTGGAAAAGAGCCGTCTCGACATCTCACATCCTAAAAGGCTGACTGCTAGCGAAATCAATAGAATCGAGATGTTAGCCAACGAGGTCGTTATGAGAAACATGCCTGTTGAGGTTTTCTGGCTTCCAAGAGAGGAGGCTGAAAGACTTTACGGCTTCAGACTTTATCAGGGGGGAGTTGTTCCGGGCCGTGAAATAAGGGTTGTGAAGACTGGGGACTGGGAGGTTGAGGCTTGTGGAGGAACTCATTGCAAAACCACCGGCGAAGTTGGTCTGATTAAGATTATCCGCACAGAAAGAATACAGGACGGGGTAGAACGAATAATCTTCAGCGCCGGCATATCTGCGGTTAAAGCCGTACAGGAGATAGAAGCTGAAATCTCAAAAGTTTCTCAGCTCCTTGAAGTGCCGAGAGAGAAGATTGCTAAGACTCTTGAACGAACGATTTCAGAGTGGCGTGAACTGCGCCGGGAAAAGGAACACCTCATAGAAAGTCTTGCTAAAAATTTAGCTGAGAAGTTTCTTTCAACAGCTGAAGTATTCTCTGGATTGAAAATTGTATCTGGAATAATGGGCGCAAAAGATGCTAAAGTTGACTTACTAATAAAAATCTCTGATGTAATAGTTAAGTTGGATCCGAAGACCGTTGTTATCCTTGTTTCAAGAAACAAAGATGCACGCCTCGTCGCTATGGTTGGAGAGGAAGCTCGAAGATTAGGCATTGACGCCCGTGAAATTGCTAAGGAAGCATCCATTGAGATAGGAGGCGGCGGAAGTGGAAGGCCAGAATTTGCTCAAGGCGGAGGGACAAACGTTGATGGGTTGCCTAAAGCCTTAGAAAGGGCGAAAATGGTTATTAAGAGAAAGATTGGAGTGTAATTTTATGTCGTTCAAATGGAGAGAGATCGAAGAGAAATGGAGGTCTGAGTGGGAGAAAGCAAGGATATTTGAGGCGGATCCTGATCCTGAACGGAAGAAATGTTTCATAACTTTTCCATATCCTTACATGAACGGGCCACTTCACATAGGACACGGCTTCACCGCAACACGTGTCGATGTTTATGCACGTTTCATGCGAATGAGAGGCTTTAATACCCTTTGGCCATGGGCTTGGCATTGGACAGGGGAGCCGATTGTAGGTGCAGCACTACGTGTGCAGAAGGGCGATAAAGAATTGATAAAAGCGCTCAGGGAAATAGACGGCGTTAAAGAAGAAGATTTGAAAAGGTTTGTTGACCCAGTTTATATGGCTGAGTATTATACACGTGAAAGCAGGGAAGCGGTTAAAAGAATTGGTTTCTCAATAGATTGGAGAAGAGAGTTCCATACAACCTCACTTGAGCCAACTTATAGTAGTTTTATCAAATGGCAATATGAGACGCTTCGCAAGAAAGACTTCGTGACCAGAGGAACACATCCAGTTGTCTGGTGTCCAAACTGTGAAAGTCCAACTGGAGACCATGATCGTCTTGAAGGCGAAGGCGTCTCGCCTGAAGAGTATACTTTATTGAAGTTTAGGTTTGATGATGCTTATCTGCCAGCAGCAACCTTTAGACCCGAAACCATTTATGGCGTCACAAACATGTTCATTAATCCTGACGCAACATATTTTGAAGCAAAGGTTGACGGTGAGAAATGGATTATCAGTAGAGAAGCCTCCGTGAAACTCTCTGAACAGTTAAAGAAGGTTGAGATAATACGTGAGTTTAAAGGCGCAGAATTGATTGGAAAGTATTTTGAAGATCCTATCACTCAACGAAAGCTTCCAATACTGCCTGGATGGTTTGTGGATCCGAACTCGGCAACAGGCATCGTCTATAGTGTTCCCGCTCATGCGCCAGCTGACTGGATTGCCTTAAAGGACTTGATTGCCAAGCCTGAACAGTTAGATAGGTTCGGTATCGATCCTGAAGTTGTAAAGTCGATTAAACCAATATCACTTATCAGCATAGAAGGGTTTGGAGACTATCCGGGCGTTGAGATTGTTGAGGAGATGGGTATAAAGGATCAATTTGATCCGAAGGTCGATGAGGCAACATCAATCATATACAGGAAGGAGTTTCACACCGGCATTCTAAAGTCCATTACGGGCAGATATGCAGGCAGACGAGTTCAAGAAGTGAAAGCTGAACTCATAGAAGACTTTAAGAGGGCCAATATTGCTGACATAATGTACGACTTGCCCGATAAGGTTATATGCCGATGCACCACCCCTTGCATCGTAAAGGTTCTTTCAGATCAATGGTTCTTACGGTATTCGGATCCAGAATGGAAGAAACTAGCTCATGAAGCAATTGAGAAAGCTAAAATTTACCCTGAAGATGCAAGGGTTTATTTCCATGACAAAATCGATTGGCTACGAGACTGGGCATGTGCACGGAGAACAGGTTTAGGCACACCCCTCCCGTGGAGCCCAGAATGGATTGTTGAGACTCTAAGCGATTCCACCATCTATATGGCTTTTTACACAATTGTGAAGCACATCCGCCAAAACGGCATTAGAGCTGAACAGCTAAAAAATGAAGTCTTCGACTACATCTTCTACGGAGATGGAGATCTAGAAAAGGTTGCAGCGGAGTCAGGGTTAAGCCGTGAAGTTTTGGTGGATATGAGGGAAGAATTTGAATACTGGTACCCTGTTGATTTAAGGGTCTCAGCCAAGGAGCTCGTTCCAAACCATCTTTCGTTCTTCATCTTCCAACATGTCGCCTTGTTCCCGAGAAAGCATTGGCCAAGAGGGATAGGGGTTAACGGTGTCTTAACGATTGAGGGGGATAAGATGTCAAAGTCTAAGGGCAACTTTATAACCTTGAAGAACGCAATCGACCGTTTCGGAGCGGACGTGACAAGGCTAACTCTAATCTTGGGAGCTGAAGACATGGATGACCCGGATTGGCGAGATGAGAACGCGAGAAGCATAGATGGAAAACTCAGAGCCCTATACAAGTTTGTCAATGAAATAATTAACCTTCCAGGTGAAGAAAAGATCAAGAATGTTGATCGGTGGTTACTCTCAACGCTTCAAAAAAGGATTGACATCATTACCAAGGCTATTGAAATGTTAAAGACTAGAACAGCTGCCGAAGTCGCTCTTTTCGAGATATGGAATGATGTCCGTTGGTATCTTCGACGGACAGAGAAACCTAACCCCAAAGTTTTAAGGGAAGTCGCGGACATATGGGTTCGCCTCTTATCTCCATTTACACCTTATCTAAGCGAAGAACTCTGGCAATTTCTTGGCAAGGAAAGATTTGTCTCAACTGCAGAATGGCCTAAATATGATAGTTCAAGAGTTGACGTCAAAGTGGAGGAAGGAGAGAGTTTAATCAAAGACTTGATCGAGGACACCATCAGCATTCTTAAAGCGACGGAGGTGAGACCTAAAAGAATCTGCTACTATGTGTCAGCGGATTGGAAATGGCAAGTTTATCTCAAGATAATTGAGAAGTCCATCGCACAAAAAGTTGAGATTCGAGATGTCATCAGCGATCTCCTAAAAGATCCAGAGTTAAAGGGGAAAGCCAAGAGAGTATCCGAATTTGTTTCCAAAATAATAGGTGAGATCAACTCAGCTCCAGAAAATATCAAGAAGAGAAAGAAAGAAGCTGAAAAATTAGAAGAGGAAAAAGTGCTCGCTGAAGCTGCCAGCTTTCTGCAAAAAGAATTCAATGCTGAAATCTCAATTTATAATGAAGAATCGCCGGAGAAGCATGATCCCAAAGGAAGGGCATCCGTAGCTAAACCCTATAGACCTGCAATATATATTGAGTAAAAGTTAAACAATGAAAAGTAGACTGCCTCGACTCTGGCCAAACATAAATATCTGTGAACTTCATTATTCTAGCATAAAACTTCTGAGCGAGGTAGATTCATTGAACATGGCGAAGAAACGTGACTTCTTGACATTGCAGGAGTATTCTGAGAAAGAGATATGGGGCCTCTTAGAAGAAACGTATAGGTTTAAGCATAAACTGATAGGGAAGGAAGAAGTGAGAAGGCTTGAAGGAAAAAACATAGCATTGCTATTTCAGAAACCTTCAACCCGTACACGGGTCTCATTCGAGGTTGCGGTTAACCATCTTGGTGGACACACCATCTATCTTGGATGGAGTGAGTCGCAGCTCGGCAGAGGTGAGACTATTGCCGATACCTCACGTGTCCTAAGTAGATATGTGGATGGTTTGGTTGCAAGGGTCTATAGCCACTCAGACCTCGAAGAAATGGCAATGTTCGCTAGCGTTCCCGTCGTAAACGCTCTTTCGGATTTGTTCCATCCATGCCAAGTTGTAGCTGATCTCTACACGATCTGGGAAAAGTATGGATCTCTGAAGGGGTTAAAACTTGCCTATATTGGCGACGGAAACAATGTTTGCAACTCTCTTCTTATAGGATGCAGTAAGATGGGTTTGAATATATCTGTGGCTTGCCCAATCAGTTTTGAACCTAACTCGAAAGCCTTAGAATGGGCGCGAAAGAATGCTGAGAAGAGTGGATCCATTGTTGAGGTTGTAAGAGACCCTCTTGAAGCCGTCAAAGGTGCTAACATCGTCTATACAGACACTTTTGTATCGATGGGCGACGAGGCTGAAAGAGAAGAAAGGATGAAAGCCTTCGTGCCTACTTATCAGGTAACTTCAAAAATCCTAGAAAAAGCATCCAAAAATGCCTTATTCATGCATTGCTTGCCCGCTCATAGAAATGAGGAAGTCACAGACGACGTGATTGATGGTCCTCGATCAATAGTGTGGGATCAAGCTGAAAATCGACTTCACACAGCAAAAGCCATACTAGCCAAGGTTATCGCTTAATCTATGATGGCTACTATTTTTCACTACCCTTAAATAATAGGGGATGACTCCAAAAATATAATCTT
>CAYSEL010000076.1:0-5164 GCA_964430035.1 uncultured Candidatus Bathyarchaeia archaeon | reverse complement strand
AAAGTATACTGTGCTGGGAACATTATTGAACCTTTGAGAGAAATTTTATTAGAACGCGAAATCTCACATTTCCGCTGGATTCATCTTAATTCTATTCTTTAAATTGCTCCCGCCATCTTTTTGCCTGCTGTTACCCTTATGGAAAAATTTTTAATCGATATGCAGCTAAAAGGTTGCGGGCATCTATAATTAAAAATGGGACCGTCCATGTTTGAAGCTGTTATCTTCGATTGGGATGGAACATTAGCAGAAACATCAAAGGTTTTAGTCCTCTCCTTTCAAAAAGTGCTTAAAGAGGTTGGATGCGTAGTCAGCGACAAATTTCTTGAACGGTTAATTGGTATAGGGGCGAGAAACATGTTTAAGAAAGCTCTCGAGAGTGTGGGGATAGCGTTTGACGAGGAGATGATAGATGAGCTTATGAAGAGAAAAATGGATTTTCAACTTGAAATGGTTGATGAGGTGAAACTTTTTGACGGCGCCATTGAACTCTTGAGCTCTCTGTACGGCAGGGTAAAAATTGCCTTAGCAACGATGAGTAACCGAAAAGTGTTGGAGAGAATACTCCCAGAGAAGGGAATAGACAAGTATTTTGACTTCATAATCACCGCTGATGATGTTCAGAAGCCTAAACCCGACCCAGAGGTCTTCCTCAGATGCGCCGATAAACTCCATGTTCAACCAGAAAAATGCGTGGTTATCGAAGACTCCGTCTTTGGTGTTATTGCAGCTAGGAAGGCGGGAATGAGATGTATCGCCGTCCCTTCTGGGGCTTATTCTGTACAAGAGCTCGAGAAAGAGAAACCTGATCTGGTAGTTGAGTCTCTAAAAGAGAGAGGCAAAATTACACGTTTCATCTTAGGCTCCTGAGGAATATTGTGAGAAACTGTACTTTAGGTTATTGATAGGCATCTAGCGCAGCTCCCAAAATCTGCCTTCCAGAAGAAAAGAACGGGTTCTCATATATCGACATATATTATTCATTCAGATCTAGGAATAGCTCATCTTACTTGATAGTCTAAATCTCGCCTCGATTATGAGGCTAAAACTTATTAATGGTCTCATCTAAAGGAAATGGCCATAGATTAATTAGAGGCGCGAGCATATTGAGCGTCAAAGACGGCAGGTCTACTGTAACTGAAAGACAAAGATGGATCTACATCTTGGCATCCACCATGATTAACCTTTGCCTAGGCGCTGTATACGCCTTTAGCATCCTTGTTCCTCCTCTTGAAGCAGAGTTCGGTTGGGAAAGAATCGAGACTTCTCCAGCCTTTACCATTGCATTATTGACATTTGCTCTTTCCATGGTTCCTGCAGGAAAGTTTCAGGATAGGAAAGGCCCTCGGGCTGCTGCCAGTATAGGAGGTGCCCTACTTGGTCTCGGTATGGTGCTTTCAAGTTATACGTCCTCTTTAAGTTGGCTTTATGTAAGTTATGGGCTAATCGTTGGGCTTGGAATAGGGTTCGCCTACGGTGCACCAATTGCTACGTGTAGCAAATGGTTCCCTGAGAGAAAAGGATTAGCAACTGGGTTGGTCGTCTTCGGTTTCGGCGGGGGCTCAATAATCTTCGCGCCTCTCTGGACCTATTTCATAGAATATTTCGGATGGAGAAACACCTTCCTCCTCACTGGAATAATATTCACCGCCTTAATCATGGTTTCAGCCCAGATCTTGAAAAATCCGCCGGAAAATTATAGACCTAACAGTTGGAGCCAACCTCTCTCAAAGAAGAAGAATGAGAAGAATGTGGGGCCTCGTGAGATGATTAAGACTTTATTTTTTCCTCTTTTATGGGTAAGTTATTTGTTTGGCACGACCGCTGGGTTGATGATCATCAGTCAAGCTAAACTTATAACCATAGAATTGGCGAACATGGACAGTTTTCAAGCCGCTCTGACAGTTTCTCTGCTAGGAGGCTTCAACGCTCTTGGAAGGGTTCTTTGGGGCATTGTCGGAGATAAATTAGGAAGGGAAAGGACACTTACAGTTGTATTCATCATATGTGCAATATCTTTATTTATGTTAAGCAATACATCTGAGCCTATAACCTTCACCTTATACCTTTCATTAGTAGGTCTCTGCTTCGGCGGGTTCCTAGCGCTTTATCCATCTTTAACTTCGGACTATTATGGAAGCAGCAATTTCGGGATAAATTATGGTGTATTATTCACAGCTTACGGTGGAGGCAGTATCCTCGGACCGACTATTGCGAGTTATACTCGAACCTTTTATGATACATACTTGCCAGCGTTCTATGTATCAACTTTGCTAACACTGGTCGGGGCTATTTTGACTTTTATCCTTAAGGCGAAAGTGGAGACCTAACTTTAAACACTAGAAACATCCTTATTTGGAACCGAGAAGGCTAATCCGTGACTAAAACGCAGCAAAAATAACTAGAACGGAATCTCATCAAGATACAAGCGTGTTTAGGGAACCGATATTTTCACATATAGGTTTGAATAATCTGTTGTTAACCGTTTTATTGCATAACCGCATTCACACTCATAAATCTCGGGATTGGCGCTCACCTTTCTCATCTCTTTACCACACTCGTAACATTTCATTCCGTCACTCACCATTCATAAATAAAGATGTAAAAATTCTCCGTTACTTTCAGATTTAAGAATATTGTAACCAGATTTATCCCTTTTTCAAGTAACAATAAATCAGACAAGGGCGCCAAATATAAAACGCTGAAAAACTAAGGAATAGGATGATTCACAGATAAGAAACGCCAAATTTAAATTATTCAAGACGCAAATAGAATGAGGCTCGCTGGGGCATTAGAAAGGGCCCGTGAAACGGAACACTTGCTAAAGTTCCGTTCGGGAAGCGTAGCAAGGATAACGCGTCGGCCCTCTAATCCTCAGAAGAAATGAGGAAAGCCGGAGATCCTGGGTTCAATTCCCAGCGGGCCCGCCACTTTTAGAGGCTATTCCTTTTAGACCATTTACTTTATCTTTTTTAAAAAAAAGATAGTAGTCTCTTAATTTTCTCTTTCAGTTAGAACGTGTTCCTATAAATGGGTCCTGTGCGATGATAATACAAAAACCTCTAAAATTCTTGGATAAGGAATTTTGAAGAAAGCGTATAACCGATACTTGCGTTGTTTAAACAGCATGTTTAAGATGTTTCTGAAGCCATTCTCTGCTTAGCATAATAATCTAGCAATTCTTAGCAGTTCGGAAAGGTCCTGGTTGGCTATCCTTTCATTGAGTATTTTTGGGGGCATAGTCTTACTTGGACTTTTAACCTCATCTAAGATTAATGCCCGATCCTCATTTACTATCTCTACCTCTCTAACTCCTTCCTTCAATATCTTAAGAAGGTTCTCTGCGGCATGATCTATTATTGAATTCTGCGAATTCATCTTTGGGATACTGAACATTCTTCACATCACCAAGGCACTTTAGTGCCGGCTCATTATATTAATCTTTTCTAACAGAAAAGGAGAGACTTTTCCATTTTTGGAAAAAGAGTATCTATTTTTCCAGAAAGAGAAAAAAAGAGAATAGGCGGTCAACTTCCAGGATTGTGTGAAGACAAAAAGGATTCGCAATTATTTTAATAGACAAAAAAATGGAGGATCGAGAAGGAACCTGAAAGTCTAGATGAGCAACATCTTCTGAGTCCTCTCTACCGTTTACATCGAAAAGTTTGAACGATCTGTTCTGCTTTTTCCCTAAAAATTTTAAAAAGATGCTAAGAAGCAGATGTGCCGTGCTCAAATAAGAGAATCCGTATGGAGAGGATTAAAAGATTTCCAGCATCGGATTGGAAAATGAAGCTAGCCACATATGTGCTTTGCATACATTTAGAAAGAAATTATTGCTACCAATAGCGATCCGGTATTTGCTGAAAGATATGAACTGAACACGTAAAGCTTATTACTGATTTCTCAAACTAGCAAGGAAGAATTACACCACAATGCTGATGTCAAGCAGAGGAGGCATCTTCTTTCATACGGCACATATACCTAAATACGCCGCTGAAAGAAAATATAAGAAAAAGCAAGAATAACGAAGTTTAGACAAAGGCTTAACTTCTCGAACACTCATGGAACATAGCATATATAAGGAAGCGTCTCATTATTGCAGAGTCACATCTCATACGAGGTGTCACGATTGAGCGAAACTAAAGAGGTCGCAATGCCGAGGTGCACCTCATGCAATAGGATCATCGGCCCCGGGACAGAGGCGAACAGGTTTCCCTGCCCGAACTGTGGAGAAATTATCATTTGGCGTTGTTTCAAATGTAGAATTTTTAGACGGCCATACAAATGCCCAAAATGCGGTTTTCAGGGACCTTAGGCGCATTTAGGGGACCTCTCACTTTTCGTTTCTTATTGAGTTTAACTCCGTCACGTTCCGTAATGTACTCGAACCCAGCCTTCAATAGTTGCCCATCTTCTTCCAGTGTTCTCGAAGCCTTCACATAATAATCGTCGCCGTCAAAGTTGACTAATTGCGTATAGATGAGGGTGGTCTTGATGTCGTGGTGTCCAAGGATCAAGACCTGCACTGAATACAGGACGCACCGGCGCTACAACAACATTGAGGAGTTGTGATGCCAAAAGTGAGGTGGAAATATGAATGGAATTTGTCCAGAATGCAAAGTCAGACTTAACGATTCGTCAGAAAAACAACTATACAAATGTCCCCATTGTGAAAGAAATTTCTGAATTACCATTTGGAAGCTAAATTAGCCTTTTTTTCTGCAAACGTTCTTACTAATCTTATCAAAGATGCTGTATATAGACAAATAGTCGAAAATGATATTCGGAAAAACCATGCGCATCCGTGTATTCAATATACTCAGATACGAATTGAAGAACTAAAATTAGAAGCAGAGACATGCGCCAAAATGTTGGACAAGCTTCTGAGCGAGCCCTCTGTTTCTCGGGTACTCGATGACTATTCATCGAAACCTAAATGTGATTCGGAGAGACTTAAAGGCTATTCTACAAAACGCGCATCAATAGACCTTATAAATAGGGAACCATCAACCGGTAAAGGCGGGAGCAAGAAAACAGTCGCCGCTGTTGCGATATTCTTCGTCGTAGATGGGTTCATTCTGATGGGCCCCACAAACATTAAAAACCTCTTCTGGCGTGGCCTTTCACCAAATGTGGAAATCACATCATATAGCTTTCGGTC
>CAYSEL010000075.1:0-2828 GCA_964430035.1 uncultured Candidatus Bathyarchaeia archaeon | reverse complement strand
AGACATTAAGCCCGTAGCTCGTGATCTTGTCCTTGACAGTATGTCTGATGGCGTCATAGTTTTAGACGAGCAAAACCGTTTCTTAGACCTGAATAAAGCAGCTGAAAAGATAGTTGGTTTTTCAGCTAAAGACATAATTGGTAAGTCAGCGGATAGACTATTAGGTTTTCTTCCAACTTCTATATCTTCCGCTTCAACTGTAGGCGGTGATTGGAATAAGGAAGTTGTTTTTGGCGACAGAATTTTTAATATGCAATCTTCTCCAGCTCATGACTGGCGGGGAAAGATTAAATGCCAAGTCATTGTGTTACGCGACATTACCTTGCAAAAACGTTTTGAGGAGGAGCTTGCTCTTGAACGTGATATGCTCTACGCTTTGATGGATAATATTCCAGACGCCATCTACTTCAAGGATGCTTCCTCCCGCTTCACCCGTGTGAATAGAGCTCACGCCCGACGCATGGGACTGAGAGACCCGTCCGAGGCTGTCGGAAAGACCGACCTAGACTTTTACAACGAAGAATTCGCTAAAGAAGCCCTCCAAGACGAAGAAGCCATAATAAAGACTGGGCAGCCCCTCCTCGGAAAAGTTGAAAAGATAGTCGACAGAAACGGAAGCACGAGATGGGTCTCAGCGACAAAAGTCCCAATAAAAGACAAAAATGGTAACATAACTGGCCTAGTCGGAATCTCAAGAGACATAACAAAACTCAAACTTATGGAAGAGAAGTTGAAGCGCTACACTGAGCACCTGGAGGAGTTGGTTGAAGAGAGAACAAAGAGACTGCAAGAAAGTCAGGCGTGGTTGAGAAATATTTTGGCTGCTTCTCCAAATGCGATAATAGTTACTGACAAGAGTGGGAACATAGTTGAGTGCAATTACGCAGCATTAAACATGTTTGGTTTTTCTAATAGAGAAGCAATTCTTGGAAAAAAAGCATTAGACTTTGTTGAGAGAAAAAGTTATGAAAAGATTTTAAAGGCTTTTGAGATGCTTCTCAACCAAGGTTCCATTAAGGATGTTGAAGTTACCTTAAGAGCTGCTGATGGGCGCATATTTCCAGGCGAGGTCTCTCTGAACCTCATACGTGATTCGAACGGTAATTCAACATTCTTTGTTGCGATAGCGAAAGACATAACTGAACGTAAACAGATGGAGGAGCGGCTTCTCAAATCTGAACGGTTAGCCGCTATTGGTGAGCTAGCTGGGATGGTCGGTCATGACCTACGCAACCCATTGACAAGTATTCTCGGCGCTGTCTATTATTTGAGCACCAAGTACGGCTCTACGCTGGATGAGAAGGCGATGGAAATACTGAAGATCATTGAGAACGATGTGAAGTACTCAAACAAAATTGTTAATGACCTTCTAGACTATTCTCGCGAGATAAATCTGGACCTCGAAGAAACAGATCTAAAGATGGTCATCAAATCTTCTTTGGACTGCGTGGAAGTCCCGGAAAACATTGAAGTTAAAAACTTGATTGATGATAAGGCAAAGATAATAGTCGATATTGAAAAGATGAAAAGGGTCTTCATTAACGTAATAAAGAATGCGGTCGACGCCATGCCTGAAGGTGGAAAGCTGACTATAAAGAGCGTTGAGTCGAATGGCAACTTAGAAATCTTCTTCATCGACACTGGAGTAGGAATACCGTCAGACGTGCTTCCGAAACTTTGGAAACCCCTCTTCACAACCAAGGCGAGAGGTATGGGTTTCGGGTTAGCCATCTGTAAACGTCTGGTTGAGGCCCACGACGGCTCAATCACGCTGGAAAGCTCGATCGGAAAAGGGACAATAGTAAGAATAATTCTGCCCTTGAATACTCGACCAATTAAAGAAGCTTGAAAACACTATTAATGTTCTTCCTTAACCTTAGCAAGGATAAAAATATTACCTAATCACAAATTCTTTATGATTCGATCATACCCAAGCTTCGTGGCAGGAGAATCCTGTATGAAGAGGATTGGTGTTGTAACAGCCGGTGGAGACGCTCCAGGGATGAACGCAGCTATCCGTTCAGTTGTCCGTTCAGCAATTTACAATCATCTTGAGGTAATAGGGTTTGAAAGAGGTTATGTTGGACTTATAAATAGGCAATGGCGCCCACTGACAATGCGTTCAGTCAGCGGAATAATCAATCTAGGCGGAACAATACTGAAAACCATAAGATGCAAAGAGATGGAGACACCTGAAGGTGTGGAGAAAGCTGCGGAGACCTTAAAAAGCCTCAAGATTGAAGGTCTTGTCACAATCGGCGGAGACGGAACCTTCAGAGGTGCAAGTGAGCTTTACAAAAGAAGTGGCATACCGATGATTGGTGTTCCGGCGACAATTGATAATGATGTGGCTGGAACGGATAATACCATAGGCTTCGACACAGCAGTTAATACAGCTCTCTCAGCGATAGACAAGATAAGGGACACCGCAACCTCACATGAAAGAATCTTCGTCGTCGAGGTCATGGGGCGAAATAGAGGCTTCCTAGCATTAGAGGTTGGATTAGCAGGCGGAGCAGAGATAATCCTCATACCCGAGGTCAAATTTGATCTGCAAGAGATCTCTGATAGGCTTAAGAGAGGGCTTGAAGAAGGCAAAACCTCGCAGATCATTGTTGCAGCTGAAGGAGTCGGTCCATCTCAAAAGATAATGGACTACATAGCTAAAGAGACCAAATACCAAGTTCGACTCACCGCTCTTGGATATGTGCAGAGAGGAGGCAACCCAACAGCGGTCAGCAGAATATTGGCATGCGAGTTTGGGCATCATGCGGTTGAGTTGCTTCTCAACGGTGAAAAGGAGAGGCTGGTCTGTATCAAGAATGGAA
>CAYSEL010000074.1:0-3864 GCA_964430035.1 uncultured Candidatus Bathyarchaeia archaeon | reverse complement strand
GGCTTCCGCTATTTCTTCCATCGATCTTTGTTGATTTAAGTTTCTCAGCACCTCAGCGAAATATTTGACTCTTTGTCCTGTATAATCCTTTTCTTCGAGCAATGTATTCCAGAGATCGAAAGTCACAGCTTTTATCAAAACCGGTATTGCCCCTATTTAACGGTCAAGCATGAACATCTTCTTCGTCACAGGACGCTCCTTAATCTCGTGGATCAACATATCCATTCTTTCGCCTATCCCGAGAGTATAGGACTCTTCAAGCTCATCTATAGCTCTCTGAAGCTTTACGTTGCTATTAGCGTAGATTGTTAAAAGGGGATCACCTTTCTTTACAGGGTCACCTATCTTCTTGTAAAGATTAATGCCGGCACCCTTGTCTTTAGGTGCACCTGCAAGCCTTGCAATCTCAACCAAAGAGGCGTTATTTATCCAGAGTAGATACCCATCCTTATCAGATTGAACTGTAAATGTTTTGTCTCCGAGATCTATATCTTCCGGCATGACTTCAGGGTCTCCTCCCTGAGCGCCTATGATCTCACGGAGCTTCTTTTCTGCCTTTCCAGACTTCAGTATTTCTAAGGCTATCTCTTTTCCGTTGCCTTTGCCGCTCATCTCTAGAAGAATACCGGCTATCTCCGCTGCCTTATCTATGAGGTCAGGCACATATTTCTTTCCAGTTAAAACGCTTAGGGCTTCCCTTGCTTCTAAAGCCGGTCCAATCGAATATCCAACTGGTTGTTCTCCATAGGTTACGGCGCATTGAACTTTAATATTCAAGCGATGTCCTAGTTCTATGAAGTCTTTAGCTAAGAGATCAGCGTCGCCTATAGTCTTTATTTTCGTGCCTCTTCCCGTTGGAATGTCGACGACAAGCATGTTGGCGCCAACAGCCTTCTTCTTACTCATTATTGAGGGCAGAAGAAGAGGATCAATCGATAGTGGATGTTCAACTTTAATGAATATGTCATCTGCAGGAGCTAATGCAAGTGAGCCTCCCCAGACAATACATCCGCCTGTCTGCTCCACAACTCTTCGCATCTCTTCAAGATCTAACTGGACAGGCATGAGAACTTCAGCTCTATCAGCTGTTCCTGCGGCGGATGTTACAGCCCTCGAAGAAGACTTTGGGATTGTTAAGCCAGCAGCTGACACTATAGGCACAATTATTAACGTTGTTTTGTCGCCGGGCACCCCGCCGATTGAATGTTTATCAACGATCAATGGCTTATTAATCTTCAGTGTATTCCCAGTTTCGACCATCGCTCTTGACAGACTTGTTGCTTCGTCAAGGTCTAACCCGTACACATGAAGAGCCGTAACGAAGGATGCTATCTCAACCTCGCTTAGGTTTCCCTTGACCATGTCTTTTACAATTTCCAAGATCTCTTCATACGTTAGTTTTCTCTTCGCTAGTTTATTTCTAATGAAATAAACTGAGACTGGCAAGGGAGCAACTTCAACATCAACATCATCTCCTTCCTTCAAGCCAAGACTTTCTCTAACCTCTTCATAAACGCCTACAACACCTCTCTCAATAAGCTTCGTAGTCGTATTCACAATTGCAATAGCCTCTTTTTTTCCCTTAGTAATTTTGACCCTTTCAAGGCTGGAGACAACAAGATCCTCAGCGTCTTCACGGTTGAGGACAACAACTAACTTTCCACCAGCTTCTAAACCTAGAAACCTAGACTTAAGACGCATCTGAAAACCCCCTTACAGGATCAATTTCCTAATATTGAAGACCTCCAAGATTAACCGTAATAAGACATATTAAAAAATAAAAAGCATTCGGAGCCATCTTACAATCACCTAATCAGCCAGAAAACGCAAAATATTAATTACTTAAGATTTAAGAATAAGAAATATGCAGAAAGGATGATGCAATAAAATGTCTGAGAAAGATCATCTCTGGATCGCAAGAGATTACGTGCGATGCAGCGGTTGCAGAAGATGCGAGATAGTCTGTTCATTAAGCCACGAAGGGAAGATATGGCCTGAAGCCTCAAGGATTAGGGTCTTCATGCTTGTTCCAGGCATCGAAGTTCCACATCTATGTGCTCAGTGTAACGATTATCCCTGTGTGGAGGCATGCCCAACGAACGCTCTTTCCATTAATAAAGAGACAGAAGCGGTTATTGTTGACAAGGAGAAATGCGTAGCTTGCGGTAAATGTATTGAGGCTTGCCCAGGAAATGTTCCTTTCATTCATCCAGAAGAGAATTATGCAGTAATTTGCGACCTGTGCGGTGGGGAACCTAAATGCGTAGAGGTCTGTAAAGAGGGAGGATGGAACGCTTTAGAGAAGATAAAGAGAGACGATAGCTTTACTTTTAAATTGTACGCGAAGAAACCTGAAGAGATTACTCGGAATCTAATTATCCAATTATATGGTAAAGAGTGGGCTGAAAAGATATGAGGGGATATGCTGGCAAAATTTTAGAAGTCGACCTCTCAGACGAGAACATTAAGGACGTGAGATTAGGTGACGAGATCCTTAGAAATTATTTTGGGGGGAGAGGTTTAGCCGCAAAAATTCTCTGGGATAGGCTTGGTGAGCGCTGGGAAGAGATTGATCCGTTTGGTCTAGAAAACCTACTTCTCTTACTGACTGGTCCGCTAACAGGGTTTGCACTTGGAGCTCGAATTTGCATTTCCGGCAAGTCACCTCAAAGCAATGGGATAGTAGGCTCAACTTTAGGCGGAGAGTTCCCAATCGACCTAAAATGTTCAGGATACGATGGAGTAATATTTACTGGCAAGGCTGATAAACCTGTCTATGTTTTCATAAAAGATTCTGAAGTTGAGATAAAAGATGCGAGCCACGTATGGGGAAAAGACTCAATAGAAACCGTGAAGATTCTGGTCAAAGAAGGCAGAGAAGATCTTCAGAGACGATATCCTAGATATGGACTTTGGAGAGAACCTTCAATGATTTACATTGGTCCCGCCGGAGAGAGGATGTCTAGAATTGCGTGCGTCGCTACAAAGTGGACGCACGGAGCAGGATATGGTGGCTATGGTGGCGTTATGGGATCTAAAAACTTGAAAGCAGTTCTAGTAAAAGGGACTTCTCCCTTACCTAAAGTCGCTGATTTAGATAAGGTTCTAGAATTGGCTGACAAAGTTTCAAAGATCAACCTTAAAAGCACACCTTTCAGACGCTGGGGCACGGGGTATGGTGGCTATGAGGTTGGAGCCCGCTTAAGTTCTGAGCCTGTAAAAAACTGGCGGGAAGAGTGGCATGATGAAAGGTCATTCGGCGTTGACGAGTTTGAGAAGTACTGGGTGAAGAAGTATTGGGGAGATTTTGGATGCCCAATCACATGCCTCAAAATATCTATCATCAAGTCTAACGAATTAAAAAGCGAGATAACTGATAACCCTGACTATGAGAACCAAGCCTACTTAGGACCGAATCTCGGAATATTTAGACCTGAAGAAGCAATATATTTAACCGCTCTAACTGACCGGTTCGGCCTCTGCGGAATCCAAACAGGAAACGTTCTCGGCTTCGCCTGCGATTTATACAATAGAGGAATATTGACCAAGAAGGATCTTGATGGAATCGAGCTAAATTGGGGAGATGTCGATGCGTTTGCCTCTCTGATTAAAATGATAAATGAACGTAAAGGGATAGGCGATATACTTGCTGAAGGCACATATCGGGCTGCTTTAAGGATTGGAAAGGTAAAGGGAGTAGACGTTAGGCCATATGCGATAACATCAAAAGGAATAGGAATAGGTGCGCATGGTGTCAGAAGCGGAAAAGACTATCCAGCAATTGAATCCTATTCCTGCTCCGTGCAGGGAGGGGATCATACTTCCGTGGCGCACTTACCACTAGAACATCTGAATAGCGAATTG
>CAYSEL010000073.1:0-3867 GCA_964430035.1 uncultured Candidatus Bathyarchaeia archaeon | reverse complement strand
AGTATTTACTTTTATCCAGCTTAGAAGAACGTTGGGGATCACTGGCGATTTTAGTTTTCAAGAGATTACTACTGATACTTCTTCAGAAACCTTTAGATTGAGTTCGTTGGGTCTGTGAGGAATAATCTTTACCAAAGGAATAGAAAAGAGATAGAAATATAGAGATAGGCCAACTGGCTTACCATTCAATTTAAAGTTCAGACTGCTGCATTCTGCAACCCCCATGTCAGAATAAGCGAACTTGATAGTTCCGATTTCTGTTCCGCAAAGCCTCACGGTTCCGCCGATCTTAGGCGAGCTATTCATGTGCACTCCTATCCACCCGTAATGTGGTATACCTGCGTCCAGAAGGCCGGGTTGCCCTTCTATGTCAGCCATTATGCCATATTCAAGCTTTTCGTTTAAAGCTACCAAAAAATATTCTGGTTTGGATTCAACAACGGTTCCACTTAAATCTTCCGTGAATGTAGACTCGTTCATCTTTAGTGATCTCTCAAATTTGAAGCCGCCTCTCGCTCGGATGGGATCAGACGGTTTTCTTACCTCGATGTGAAGGTGAGGGTCCGTCCAGAAATCGAAGAATCCAGACCTTAGAAGTGTCCCTATATCTTCACCAATCTCTACGATGTCGCCAACCTTGACAGAAGGTTCAACGTGAAGAACCTTAATCCATCTTTCAGGGTTTTCAGAGCTACAGAGAAGGAGGACATAATCATACGGTGAGCATTCAAAGTCTTTCCTTGACGGGCATTTGACCCGTCTGACAGCTGTTACCTTACCCCGAACAGGTGACGGAACCACATCGCCGAACATTCTTCCAGGGTAAACATCAATGCCAGAGAAAGCGTGATGCGCAGGATATGGACTGTTAAAAAAGGAAAACCTACCCTTCTCCGGACAATAGATTTTCACTCTCTCTGAGGATGCTATACATTTCATCCCTTCTTCATGCATGAAAACAATAAGGCAGAATCTATAATTATATCTTTGGCGCTCACTCCATTATGGGATATTAAGGTTTCGACTTATTCTGATATCGCCAAATATCGGAAAATAGGGAGATTTGCCCAACAGATACATTGTGTGACTTCATGTTTTTGCCCTTTGAAGCCTGCTATGATCAGAGGAAACAGAGTCGTAAACATAATATTTTTATGTTTTAAAAAATTAATCATTATTACTAGGTGATGGGTTGGCTGGACGTTTTATTTCATCTGGAGTGGAAGGTTTAGACGTTGTTTTAGGCGGAGGATTTCCGAGAAACAGCCTAATCATCTTAGGGGGGAATCCGGGTACTGGTAAAACAGTTTTTTCAGCTCAGTTCCTCTATCACGGCGCCATTAATTGTAACGAGAACGGGGTATACGTTAGCTTTGCAGAGAACAGGGAAACCTTCATCGAAAACATGAAGGATTTCGGCTTCGACTTTGAAAGGCTTGAGAAGGAGGGTAAGTTCCGCTACCTTGACCTGTTAACGGTGAAAGAGAACGCGGTTTCTTTAATCTTGAACATGATCGTTGAGGAAGCAAGCAGGATTAAAGCTAGACGTCTTGTTGTAGACTCTTACTCAGCGTTGTCTCAAGCCTTCAAGGAACTCGTAGAAGTTAGAATAGTCGTCCACACCGTTTTAGGCAAAATCGTTGGTGGGATGGGTTGTACGACCCTGTTGATTGATGAGGTCCCAATCGGAAGATCCAAAATCGGCTTTGGGATTGAGGAGTTTGTGGCCGACGGCGTGGTAAGGCTTAGGGCTACCGAGCTGGAGGGCTACCGCTTCAGAGAGATAGAGCTGATTAAGCTTAGGGGAGTCAGGGTTAAGGAGCATAAACTGGCTTTCACGCTTGAGGGAGGGTTCAAAGTCTTCCCGCCTTTCAAGCCCATGTCCGCCGAAAAGCCCAAGCGTTTCCAGCCAGTTCCAGACCCGCCGGGCAAATACTCAACCGGATCAACATCTTTTGATGAGGCATTAGACGGAGGCTTGCCTAAAGGATCCGTCACGCTGCTGGAGCTGGACGAAAAGATATCCACCCTCATGTATCATCTGCTCGTAGCCCCCACGGCAGCCAACTTTGTGCTTCAAGGCAGGGGCGTTTTCGTCGTCCCCTCCAGCGGGGTTGACCCCACGCTTTTCCGCAGGTACATAGGGGTTTACGGCGGAACAGAGGATGAGTGGACATGCTACACGAAAATAATTGTGGGAGGAAGCATTAAACCGCCTGAGGTTGCTCCCAACATCATCCATGTAAAAGGGGAGGATTGGAAGGAGGACATGGGTAAAGTCCTCGAGGCAAGCGAGGAACTCGCCGCCAAAACCGGTCAACCAAGCCTCTCTATAATGGGCGTTGACACGTTGACAACCCTTTACGGTGAGAACCGATGCGAGGAAATTCTGAACTTAACCGCCGCAGAAGCAAGAAGAACTGGAGCAGCCGTCATAGTCATAGTTAAGGCTGGCTTAAGAGACTTAGCCGTTAGGCTCAGCTCAACAGCCGACTTGTACCTCCGCCTAAAAAGGGAACACGGCTGCCTGCTGCTTTACGGAGTCAAGCCTAGAACAGGCCTCTACGCAGTCGAAACAGACACATCAAAAGGCTACCCCGTCCCCAAACTTACAACCATACTCTAAGTGAATAGAATGAATTGGGAAGAAAGCCAAAGAGAGTGAAGCACACATAATCAAAGGAGGATGCTACATTTGAAAGGGGAAAAAATAAAAGCCTTCCCACCCGAACGGGGGGGGGAATTGGTTGGGCTTTGTTGAAGCTGAAGGGAGATTCAACACCCTTCCAGACGAGTCTATACTTGAGGGCTTGGATTTAGGCGAGGCTATCCTCCGTTTTCTGGATTCCATGTTGAATTTCCATTGGAATTCGATTGCTGAGAAACCATGTCTCTTCGAAGATGAGCTTAAAGAAGTATCATGTCGATTGACAGCAGACAGCCAATTGATTCTATTAGGTAACGAAAAAATTGGGAAGAGAAGGATAAACCGTTCTAGGAGGTTGACGAGCCAGTGACGAGCCATGAGAAGGAATTTGACGGACTTCTCCGTGATTGTATAGAGAGCACTTTGAAGGAGGTTCTGGGAGAGGCGTCTTCCGCAACTGTAATATGCCACATAGGAAGCGACCGTCTGTCAGAAGGAATCGAGTTCTTCGCAGAGGCTTTAGAGAGGATATTCGGCGCAGGCGCCCACATTCTTGAGAGACTCATTCTACAAAAACTCTACTCTCGTGCAGAAGTAGAACTCGAGGAAAAAACGGGCTACGAGTTCGCTGACTACGTCAAAGAAACCAAGACTATATGGCTATCACAAAGGAAAAAACAAGAGACGCAAAAACGTCAATAAAAAATAGAACGAGAAAATTCTGTTAGTGTCTCCTAACAGGAAGTAGGGATTTTATGCATTGTTGTAAAAGGATTTTTTCAATCGTTATAAGTTCATCTAGCAGTGGGAGGCGTCGTTGGTCAGCGGCTTCTTTTCCTTCTCTTGAACTTCCTTTTTCTTTGCTTGGCCTCCTTGGCCTCTCGGCGCTGCTTGGAGCCTACCAACCACTTTCACTCTTTATTGCTCACTTTTAGCGAGCCATTCTTTTATGGCTTCTTCAACTGCTCTAGACAAGTCTCCCTTTTTTCCGCCGAACTTTTCAATGGTTTTCAGCCTAAGCTTCTTTTCCAGTTCATCTGAGAGATCCACGCTGATTCGACCCATTTCAGTTCCCAACTTTATATTCTATTTTTGTACACGATTCGCACGTGCTAGATGTTTTTCCAATAAGCGAACTGCCATGCGCCAAGTATTAGTTTTGGTTGTTGTTTCATCATCGTTTTTCATCTTTAATTCGCTTATTCATATAATATTTTATG
>CAYSEL010000072.1:0-3966 GCA_964430035.1 uncultured Candidatus Bathyarchaeia archaeon | reverse complement strand
TTTCTATACATCTCCATACTGTCACTGTAGGATTTTATTCCGTACTTTTCTGCCGCCGATTCCGCCTTTTGTCTATCCAAGTCGCAGACCGCTATCAGTTCTACCTCTGGCAGTTCGCTTAAAATTCTTAAGTGGTTTCTCCCCCAAAAACCTGCTCCGACAACGGCAATCTTCAACTTCTTCATCTTGTCCAGACACCTCGCCCTAAACCGCGGTATATGAAGCCTTCTTTTTCTGCTTTAGCTGGATTAACAATTTGGGCTAAGTCAACTACAGCTGCTGGTTTCTTCATCATGACGCTGATCTTCTTTAAATTTAAATGTTTAAACCGTTTATGTCCAACGGTGATGAGTAGGCAGTCCGCACCTTCAATAGTTTTCGCAAGGTTTCTTTCCGCTGGATAGCCTAAGTTCTTTAGCTCCTTAAACGAATAGTAAGGGTCGAAGACGACGACCTTAGCGCCCCTTTTAATTAGAAGCCCCACCAAATCTGAAACAAGTGACCCCCTTGCCTCTTTTACATTTGGGCGGAAAGAGACTCCAATGACCGCGATTCTGGACCGCTTAAAAGGCTTCTGACAGGACAACAAGGCATCCTTCACAAGATCGCATGCCCGTCTCAAGACATCCTCATTCACTCTCCGCGCTGTAGATGTAAGATTGAGTTTAACTCCTAAATTCTCTGCCTCAGTAATTAAAAGGTAGGGATCTTTAGGTATGTGACCACTAACTATACCCGGTCTAAGAAGGTGACAGTAAGGTTGAGTGTTAGCGGCTTTCCGAGCTTTCATATAGTCAATTCCGGCTTTCTCGCAGAATTTTGCGAGATCATTAGCTAAAGCTATGTTAACATCGCGGTAAATATTTTCGAAGAGCTTTACAGCCTCAGCCGTCTTTATGTCATCCACCTCAATCAACTCGCCCTTCGTAATAGTCTTCAAGATTGCCTTCGCAGCAATTAAGCTCTGCCTGTCAATTCCTGCGACAACCCTGGAGTAAGTCATCATGTCCTTAATTGCCCTTCCAACTCTTGCCCGTATGGGACTATAAGCAAGTCCAAATTCAATCCCCGCTTTAAGTCCAGAGGACGATTCAAGAACAGTCTTAACCAAAGTTTCGGTAACGGATGGTGATAGAGTGCTCTCAACGATCACCAATGTTCCAGGCTTCAGGTGCAAACCTACATTTCTGCAAGGCTCTTCAAGACTCGAATAATCAGGCTTCTTGCTCTTATCAAGTGGAACATTAAGAGTGAAGATTATAATGTGGCTTGGAGGAATAGCTTCTTTTAGATCTGTCACGGCTTTGATTCGACCTTCCCCCAGATTTTTCTTTAGGAGGTCTTCAAGTCCTGGCTCTGCGAATGGACATACTCCTTTATTGATCTGGCTTACAATGTATGCGTCTGTATCTAAGCAGATAACATGGAATCCAGCATCTGAAAATAGGCACGCAGTAGGTAACCCCATCCTTCCGCATCCGACCACCGTGACTACGTATCTGCCCCTCTTCTCTAAATCGTCAAGGTCCTTCTCTTTAATCATCATTGCTTCGATCATATTTTCCCCTACTTCGACTTCACCTTTATCGTTTCGCCCTTTTATGAGGCAATAATATTATGACGCAAACTATTTTAAGGTTTGACGGAATCTGTTATCTTTTTTACAAGAGTGTTTTCAACTTCCCTTGTGATTACATCAATAGGGTCTTCAAACTTCTTGATCATCTCCTGAACCTTCAAGAACTGCTTCTTTCTTTCCTGATCTAACCTATCCAATGTCCTTAGAATCATCCTTGTGAGTTGCTGAGGGTCGGTTTCGCGCTTTACAAGCCCTTTTTTAGCAAGATATTTCTCTATCAAAAAAGGTTCACCTGGATAGCAAGAGAATGTTGGCACGCCTAATAGCGCAGCCTCAGCAGTCATGGTTCCACCTGCGCCGACGAATATTGAAGTATACGAAAGGAGGCTTGGACCGTCAACTATTGAATTGCAGACTATTACTTTTCCTTTAAAAGCGTCTTCTAAAGCCTTAATCTGCTCATCATAACGCGGCACAATTACGATCTGAACATTTCTTTTGGCGGACAATAGCCTCTCTATCGTCGGGATGACTACCGTTTCTCCATGCACATTACCTAAAAGATACGCTGCAAAGGTCTCCTCCGTCCGAAAGGTTATTATAGGCTTAGATCTGTCAAGACCCAGATCACTTAAGACCTTCCCGTTAGGCTTGAACTCTTTAAGCCAAACCCACGGATCTAAAGCTCGATATTGTACAATTTTACTAGATGGAATGCCAAATCTTACCCAGACTTTTTTCGGGACTAACCATGGGGTTAAAAGTTTCTCGGATAATGGCAAAGTCAACTTTGCAACTGCCTCTGCATGGGGTGAGTCATTAATACAGATGTGCGGCGTCTTCAACCCAAAAGCAACCCTTGCCATCTCAGGTGAGGAAAAAGAGACGGCTACATCCGGCTTAACCTCTTTGAAGATAGGTGTCAACTCCATTATTCTCTGCGCACTTGCCCTTAATTTGTTGGCAAGATCTTTTCCGCCATGCTCTCCGATAATCTTTGCGTCTAACTTCCTCAGTTCTAAAATTTGGAGAACTTCACGGTACCGTCGCGCTGTCTTGAATACCTCGTGTCCTCTCTTCTCTAGGTTTTCAGCAATCTTGCCAAGGAACATGCATTGTTTCGGTGTTAAAAAATCCATTATGATCTTCAAGATCCATCACTCAATATTTTTTGAGACTTTTTTCTGGATTCGTCTATTTTTCTTTTATTTAGCCCTCTCCAAAGATCTCCCGCGATTTAATACACGCCAAAACATCATTTTGACAATCTCCCTCCACATCCAAAGCCAGAAAAGAACTAGTAAAGCGCTGAGTATGATCTTAAGCGCAGATATTAGAACGGTATCCACTAACGGAACGACGAGTGAATCGATAACCCATAATCCCACAATCATGCATGCCCACACGAAGATTAGGATAAGAACGAAGTCCATGATTCTTCGGATCATGAAGGAGTCACCAATATTAGATATGCTGTCAAGATTGCAAGAAGTCCGGCGAGGGCTGAGAATATGATAAGGATCCTTGCGGCTTCGTTCTCGTAAAGCGGACCTCTAGACAAGACTAGCCGGGCTAACGTGATTGGAGCCCTTGGATCGTCAGACGCAGCGACCCTACCATCCTCGAGTACGGTTACCGGCCTAGCAACCTCCCGTCGCTCGTAGAGCTTACCTATAGTCGCTAATCCGTAAAAGGCGTTCATTATCTGCGGGAAAAAGGCTACAACGGCTACGACCTCTATCCGACCGATTATGGCTATTGCGCCTAACGATGCACCGATGCTTAGACTTCCAACATCTCCTGAGAAGACTTTTGAGGGATACCTATTATAATAGTAAAATGCTAACAATGGTCCGAAGAGACATGCGCACAAGGTTAGGGCCTCGATACGGCCTAGTAGAGTGGCGGAAACGATTAATGCAATAGTTATTATCGAACATGTTCCTGACATGGTTCCGTTGAATGGGTCCATCATATTCACGGCGTTCGCTGAAACTGCGATTGCGATTGGTATGAGAAATGGGTAGACGATGTATAGTCGAGTCTGCCCTATAATTGGGAAGCAAGGGCGGGGATAGTAGGTTCCCATAATTAGGATGGGAGCGCTGGAAAGCATTGTGAGGACCGGTTTAACCTTAGCGTTCAAAGTCCTTAAATCGTCAACTGCACCGATCAGGCCCGCTATGAGTACAGTTGCAAAAAAGCTTATGAGCATACTCGTTTTTTCAGGTTCCAAGATTAGTGCGGCTGAAACGCTTACTGCCAAACCTAAGAGCACCGCTATGCCTCCCATCTCCGGAATTTTCGGCCGGTCTCTCTTATGAATATCTATGCCTATTACCCCCTTCTTTCTCATCTTTTGTATCACAATCGGCATCGAAATGAAG
>CAYSEL010000071.1:0-8639 GCA_964430035.1 uncultured Candidatus Bathyarchaeia archaeon | reverse complement strand
CAACAAATATCATAATAGCCTATCTCAGAGTTAAAGCTATTGGAAGCCCAGGTTCTTCTTCAAGCCTTGACATCACAAAGGCTGATCTTGTGGCATCTGATGGGACATCGATAAGTTCTGTACGGGTCTCAGGTTCAGTCTCAATAGTTATTCCAAGGTCTCCAAGCAATATATCCCTAAGCTTGGACGTGAATACTATTCGGATCGATGAAAGCGTAATGGTTTATGGAGCTATCATCCCCGCTCACTCTTCTACTGTGAACTTAGTCTTCAAGCGGCCAAACGGCTCAGAAATATATGAGGCAGTCAGCTCATCTGGGGACGGTTCCTACTCATACAATTTTAAGCCTGACATGGCTGGAATTTGGACTGTCTCCTCATCATGGTCCGGCGACTCTAACCATTACGGCGCTTCAAGCTCCCCAGCCTCCTTCACCGTGACTAAGCTAAATAGCTCACTGTCCATCACTGTGCAGCCGAATATTCTGGGAACAGGAGAGACTTTGCAGATAAAGGGTTACCTCTTCCCAGCTCATGCTGGAAGCATCATCCATTTATGGTGCAGAACGCTTGAAGGCATATGGACCGAGATTGCAGAGGCTAAGACGGACGAATCTGGCGCCTACTCCTACTCATGGAGGACACCGTTTACTACGCCGGCAGGTTACGAAGTTAAAGTATCATGGGAAGGAGATTGGGACCATGAAGGTGCAGAAAGTCTTCCAGAACCCTTTCAAGTCTTTATGAGAAGTAACCTGTCAATCTGGCTTAGCAGCAACTCCACATCAGTTAACGGAAGCGTGGTTGTTTGGGGGAATCTTTCTCCCATTTATGCTTACGCGAATATTTCGGTTCTGGTTGAGGCTCCAAATGGGACTCTTCTGATTCGAAACGTCCTCACTGATGCTAATGGTAACTATAGGATGAAGTTCACGCCTGACTCAACTGGTATTTGGCGCTTCAGATCATACTGGCCCGGTGGAGGCGATGCGCTTCCATGCGAAAGTTTGGAGGCTGAACTTAAGGTTGCAGAGGTGGGCAGCTCAATAGTTGTACATCCAGATGCCCGTTCAGCAACTTTAGGCTCAAACATAAACTTATCTGGGCGGATTGAACCTGCTGTGGAAGGAGCTTCTGTAACATTAACTCTAACGAAGCCGGATGGCAACCTTGTGGTTCTGTATGCTCAGTCGACTGGTGACGGGTGCTTCTCCACACATTATATTCCAGATCAAGCTGGGTTCTGGCTTGTGGAGGCTTCGTGGAATGGAAATGCTGATTATGGCGGAGCTACAAGCGTTCAAGAAGGGTTTAATGTCAAAAAGCTTCAGAGCCAAATTAGCCTCCTCTGGTCTCCGCCCATCCCTGTGAGAGGTGACATCCTAAGGCTTAGGGGGGTGCTGATTCCGAAAGGCTTAGAGGCTACTGTTAATGTGCTGGTAAGCGATGATGATGGAAAGTCGTGGACGGTAGCTGCGTCTTCGAAGACAACACCTAACGGAGAATACTACGCAGAGTTAAGGATCGAAAAAGCGGGGATTTTGTTACTCAAAGCTGTCTGGGAAGGTAATGAATACTATTCGGCTTGTGTAAGCCCAGTCCTTAGGCTTGCAGTTAATGAAGTTCTAAGTCGAACAGTCAGGTTTTCAGACAATAGTGAGGTAAAGATCTTATTAAGCACAGATGTACCTGCAGCAACCTTTGACCTCGACGTTTCAAATGGGAGAATCGACATACAGCTTGCAGACCCAGTTCAAGACGGAACAGAGGCGCTTGTCAACATCTTCATCCCAGAGAAGCTGCTGGAATACTATGGAAGGTCTATATCAGACTTGGCATTCGCAGTTGACGGAAGCCCTATTACACCTGAATTCATAGGATCTATGGGCGGTTACTTTGCAGCTGTTCAATGCGGCAGAAACTTGACGATATCTATCTATTTCCTTACCTACTCGCTCACAGTGAACGTGAAAGATTCGCAGGGAAACGATATTTCAGGAGCAAATGTCTCCGTGAATGGTCCAGTAACCTTGAATGGCTTCACTCATGATTCTGGAATAGTCTGTTTCAGTCAATTGCCGAGGGGCGAATACTCCATAGAGGTATATTATGGACCTAAGATTGGAGAGTACAGGCTTAGCATTAGTGGAGACGCATCAGCCGTTTTCAGGACGCCGATAACGCTTAGGTACGTTGATCTTGTCCTCATCAAGGAGGAGGAGACGATGAAGGCATTAATGTACCTCTTCCTAGCCGTGATTGTTGCATTCACCGTTTTCACGGTCTCCCATGAATTTAGGGAGGCTCGCTTTAAATAGGTGTAGCCCCAAGAGGCTTCTGCACTGGGCTATACCCCTCCTTATTTTTTAGTTTTAACAGAATTTGTTTTAGTAGTCTGCCTTTGTCTTGAAGGGAGCCTTTAATCGGAGATTCTTCAGCGTTACAATTTGCAGCTTTTACTTAGTCAGATATCTCCATGAGAGTACTATGCCGATTGATGAGAGTACGCTTGCGAAGACTCCTAGGTAGATAAAGTCTATCAGTAATGTCGAAGTATTCAATGGTAGAATTGTCAACTGTCTAACGGCGTCTGTCAAATAGCTTACTGGGTTTACGCGTGCAATCACCTGTATAAACTCAGGCATCATCGAGATCGGAGTGAGGGTGTTGCTTGCAAACATTAGGGGCATATTGATGAGATTTACGATTGCCATCTGAGTCTCCTGCCTGGTTGACCTCAAAGCAACCGCCAAAAAGAGCGAGGAGAGCCCCGTGGAGAGTAGAAATATTGCTGCGTATACGCCAAGAAGGTTTAGCGGGGAGAAGGTTGGGCTGAGATGCAAGCCGAAGACAACTGCAAGTGCAAGTATTATTGTGGCTTGGAACATTGCCCTTAAGGCTGCGTTGAGAACCTTTGAGAGTATTATTGCTGCCCTTGAGACAGGGGTGCTGAGAACCTTGTCTAAAAAGCCTAACCTTCTGTCCCAGACTATGGACATGCCGCTGAACATCGTCGTGAACATGACGATCATGGATATCATCCCAACGGACATGTAGCTGAAGTAATCTGCAACGCCGAAGATGCTTTGTATAACGTTTGAGCCGATGCTGGAAAATGTTTCTTGAAGCTGCTGTGAAAGGACAGCGTCTGGAATAACTATGACGCCATTCACAGGGGGATTCGCAAGGTATCCAGGTATCTGGATGTTAGGCATGTTTATGTTCCCCAAATTTTCCGCTGAAAACATCGCGTTCAAGTTCATTGCCTTTCCAAAGAACCCCATCCATATGATGGGTTGGAGAACAGCCATCAAGAGGATTATCGGTTCCTTCAACCATTTTTTGAGTTCTCTGGTGGTTAAAGCCCAGAGTCCATGGAACATGCTTGGGCGATACTCGTTTTGTGCTTTCATCTCGCCCTTGCCCTCCTCAAGGTTATTCTGCGCGCTCTAAAGTCCTCTTTAGACTCTTCAGCATCCCGCATAGACCTGCCTGTATATTCAAGATAGACCTCGTTTAAGGTGGGTTCTGTAAGTGAAAGCCTAGTCACGGTGTAGCCTCTCTTCCGCAGAGCCTCAATGATTAGAGGGGCGGTTACCTCCCCAGCCTCAGCCTTAACTCGGTATGAGCCGTTCTCGTTCCTGACCTCCTTCACATGCTCAACGCTTTGGATAAGATCGGTCACATCCGAATTCTCTTTGATGCTTATGGTTATTATGTCGCCGCCTAGACTGCGCTTTAGGTCTTGAGGGGACCCATTTACGATGATTCTGCCATGGTCGATTATGGCGATGCGGTCGCATAAGGCGTCAGCCTCCTCAAGGTAATGCGTAGTCAAGAAAAGCGTCATGCCATACTCCTTCTTCAACCTTTTAATGTACTCCCATGTCGCAGCTCTTGTCTGCACATCTAAACCGAGCGTAGGTTCATCGAGGAAAAGAACCTTTGGTCTATTGATTAGCCCACATGCAAGTTCAAGCCTACGCCTCATACCGCCTGAGTAGGTTTCAACCTTTTTATCCTTGAACTGTGTTAACTCCACAAGTTCGAAAAGTTCGAGGGCGCGTTTCCTAGAGATTTCACGAGGAATCCCATACAAGTCTGCGCATAGAATTATGTTCTCATAACCTGTCAAGTCCTCGTCAGCTGTGTACTCTTGGGGTACAACGCCAATAACCTTCCTAACCTCGTTGGCTTGCTTAACAATATCATAGCCCAACACTGAGGCGGTGCCCTCTGTTGGCTTAAGCACGGTTATGAGCATGTTAATTGTTGTTGTCTTTCCCGCGCCGTTAGGACCGAGAAAACCGAAGACTTCACCATCTTTAACACTGAAGCTCACATGGTCAACCGCGACAAGACTCTTGTTAAAGATTTTTGTAAGTCCCTCAGCTCTGATGACATCCTCCACCATACCTATCGCACCTCACAATTTCTTGTTTATATCCTCAAGTTTCTCTGCGGTTTCATTCAAAACCTTAAGAGTTTCTTTTAAGGCTTCTTCCGAAAAGTTCTTCTCCAAGCCGACACCCAACTTGAAGAAGGTTTTAGCGAGGCGTATTACGGCGTCACGAAGGTCACTGGCTTCTTTGGGAGGTATGCGAAGCCACAAAGCACCAAAAAGAGGCGGGGCAAAAAACTCTTTTTCTTCCCTAAACTGCATCCTCACTTTCCTCTGCTCGTCCAGCAACTGCTTACCCTTATCTGTCAGAGTATAACGTTTAATTCCAACTTCCTGTGTTGAGACCTCTCTAATGTAACCGTTATCTTGAAGCCATGCCAGAAGGGGGTAGACCGATCCTGGACCGGGCTTCCAACATCCTTTTGTCCTATTCTCTATCTCACTTATTATCTCTGAACCTGAAAGCGGTCTCTCATTAAGGAGTTCCAGAACTTGGTAGCGGAGGAAACCTTTGGGCACGGCTGCTGTATGTCTCAACCAATGCCTGAAAGGTGGAGGAGGTGGATAACCAAACATTTTGTATCACGCTTTTTATCAAATTTGATATCAACATCAATATTGCGCCCTCATATAAACTTTATCCAACTTGAGATAAATGACTCCTCGCCTTTATTCCGTACGGAAAAGATTTACCTGTAGATTCCACAATAAATATTGAGAGCCTTTATGCGGAGCGCACTAATCAAGTTAATAGTGTTGCAGTTCACCATGCAACGGCATTCTCGGAATCTTGGGTTCGGCGCGTGGGTGATGGCGTGTATACTGGAGACTTGTATCTATTGAAACAATAGTTGGCAAGTATGTACTGAAGCATCTTGTCAGATGGACAGCTAAATTCCCATGGTGGGGGCCATCTATACTGCTCAGCGCTATCCTTGCGCTTTATTCTGCCCACCTTCTGCGGAGTCTAAGGAGGTTGGGAGGATACTTAGGCGCAATCTCTTACCTCACAGGATTCATCACCAACATACTCTTCACGCGAAACCTACTGGTCCACACATTCGTCGAAGCTCTAATCGGATGGACGTTTCTAGCGCCAGTTGCCGCCGCATGGAAAAGTCTGGAGCCGGAAGAGCCGGCGGATAAGAAGTCGCCAAGTCGTTCAACCTCTGATTTGCGCCACAAACGATTTTTCCGATTGCGGCGCAAAAGGAAGCATATAACTAGGCTTTTCTTACAATTTCATGAGTCTGCTAATGGTTTCGAGCACGCATTTTTCTGCATATCGACTATTTAACTCATTTTGACAAAAAGATTAAACAGGGAACATACCTTAAAAAATGGGGGAGAGATGGCGATTTACCAAGGGCCTACTCTATTCCAGCATCATTATTTACCAGGCAATATGCGTCCCAACAATTAGACCTATCATGAACGGTACGACTTTGTTCTCGTAGGTTTCAGCACCGTACATTCTGACTGTTATGTATCTTACTATCAAGGCGATTATTGCGGGAAACACTAAAAGCCAAGATTCTAGTAGTTCCAAAAGTAAACCTGCAACGCTTAGTCTAAGCCACGTAAATCTCCTTTGGAGTACATATACTGAAAGAGCCAATATTAGACCGAAAGCAATTTTCCAAGCATAGTCCATCGGGTATGTTATTATTTGTTGGTATATCATGCCTCCTTGAACGAATCCGTCGGCTCCAGTCCAGCCTACGCTTAGACTTCCCTCTTCTACTTGTGTAAAGGCATCTGGAATAGCATAGAGTGACTGGAAGTGCTGCCAGCTCTGAACTGTGAATCTTCCCCACGGCAACCAATGAATTAGTATCTGCCTCGTGATTGTTTGTACCAGCCCAGCAAGAATTAACGCAGGCATCATGACTTTGAAGATCATAGTTTTTAGATCCAGATTGTACCTTTTCGTTATTTATAGTTATCAAAAGTGATTGAGGTCACTATTGTAGTCTGCGCTAAAAAGGTTTTGAGGAATACTCCGCCCACAAGGACGAGTGCCATAATCTTTGTAGTATTGTAATACTGCTCTCCACTCGGACCTACAAGATACCCTAGTCCGAAGATGGCGACTAATATGACGCTAATCCAGTATTGGATCCATGCCTGTATCAGAGAATGGATTGGCAAAGTAAGCTCCTGATTCACCGTAATATTTAGCCTGCCCTACCATGAAAATCAATGTTAAGACTAGAAAGACGGCAAATACTAATGGATCAATATTAGCTATCATAGATAGACCTATTGAAACTACGAAGCCTATTAGGAAGATTAGCCATGTTGTTCTGTATGAAAATGGTCTATTGGGATCCTCTTCTTTGGACGGCTCCTTAAATAGGTGCGCGCATACCCATAATGAAAAAGCCACTCTTAATTCCAGCCAAATTTAAGATCCCATCCTAAACAGAGACATTTCGGATTTAAGCTATCGTAATAATAAACATTTTCCATTTTCTGATAGACGCAAAGAGCCAGAAATGCACAAAACTAAAATTACTAATAAATGATACAGCGGTAGTATGTCCTGCGTTCTAAAGCCAAAAATATGGAAGAATTTTTCGTCAGAACCTGTTGAGCATTTTGAAATATTAACGGATAAATAGGAGTACAAATCTCTTTCGGCTAATGCTAATGTTCCAAAATTGATTTTATGCGCACCTTAGGTTTTCTTTTGGTGGTAGAGGTTCATTGCGTAGCTAATGATTTTTCTGGCTTCTTCAGCATTCCTCCACTCCTTGAATCTCGCCCATTTTTTAGGTTCTAAGCGTTTGTAGATTTCGAAGAACTCTTGAATTTCTCGCAACTTGTGTGGGTGAACATCCTTTAGGTCGTTGAATCCGTTGAATCTTGCGTCGCTTGTTGGCACCGATAAAATTTTTGGGTCTTTCCCCTCTTCATCTTCCATTATGAGGACACCGATTGTGCGGGCTTTGACTATACACCCAATTTCTAGCGGTTCGTAGCTCAGAACCATTATGTCTAATGGGTCGTTATCGTCGAACCATGTTTGGGGAATAAAACCATACTCAACTGGAAAAACAACAGACGAATAAAGTACGCGGTCCAGTACAAAAGTTTCCCAGTCTATGTTGTATTCGTATTTGTCTCTTGACCCACTTATGACCTCGATTACGACGTTTACTATGTTGGGCGGGTTGTCGCCTGCCGGTATGTCTCGCCACAAATTCATAAGGTTCTAGAATGAAGCACCAATATATAACTTTTTTATAACTTTCTTGTAACCTCTTAATATTCTCAAACTGTCCATAAAACCCTCCGCCATGTTATCTTAGATATCTCAGAACTCTTTTTGAAGGAAAAGGTTTACAGCATTTTGTAGACACTTTTATATTCGCCTTGGATGATGTTACTGATTCTTTATCAATCTTCAGCTATTTTGGCCAAAATCGCTAGTCACGACTCTATTCGTTACGTGGTCTTTCATTAGTTTTTCTCCTTTAATCGCCTTTTGGCGCCAGGAGCTAGGTTTAAATTTAGGTTAGGATAATCGAGCAGTAAAACTTATAAGTTTAAATGTTTGTTTATTTACCCATAGGGAAGTGAAGATAAATGATGGGAAACAAACTGGCTCCCCGACTTACAACCCATCAAGAATTAAAAGAAGCAGCAAAAGAATATCTGTTGACGGCTTATAATGGAGAGTTTAAACTTGATGAAATAAAAGAGGAGTATCGAATAGGTGAATATGTTGTTGACTTAGCTGGTTTTAGAAATGGTTCTTTGGTGGTTGTGGTTGAATGTGGAAATGTGGACTATTCAAAAATCGCAGCGTTAAACCATCTTGTTCCTAAAGTCGTCGTTATTCCCAAATACAAAATACTCGACCAGGAAAGACAGATCATGCTTCTTGAAGGACAAATAAGAAGTCAAGAAAATGAAATACATAGTTTGAAAAATAGACTAGAACAACTAGAAGCGTTGATTTCCATGTTAAAAGAAAGCTTGAGCAGAAACATATCATTAAGTCAAGAGATATTGAGACAGCTGGAGAAAATATGACGGCGAAAAATAATATAAACTGGGAAGACCCCTATCTGGCCAGATGGCTTGGAAGCATAACCCGAGAATCAACCAAAGCAACCTACAAAAGCGGATACAGACTTTACACAGAGTACACGGGGTTAACGCCAATTGAACTTATTGATGAAGCCCTTGAAGATCAGAAGAAGGATCCCCGGCAGAGAACAGACATTGT
>CAYSEL010000070.1:0-6592 GCA_964430035.1 uncultured Candidatus Bathyarchaeia archaeon | reverse complement strand
TTCTTCTACTGTAAATAACATCTAAAAGAGACTTGTCGCACATCTCTATCACAATATAGACGGAGAAGAGTCCGAGATATAAGATTATGGCATGTCCGCACGTTCAAAGGAAAAAAGAGAAGAAGATCTCTTTTAGAAGGTTAAAGAAGCTCCATCTTTCGTTTGAAATAAAATGAGACTCCTGCCGCCGCGGCCAGACTTACGACAACTAATAAAGCGGCATGCTTTATGTTAGAGGGGGATAGTACTGGCTCGATGTCCATCTGCCCATACACGAAGGCGTCTCTTGTTATCTCTTTAAAATCTTGCCAGAGATAACTCACATCTCCAAAAAAATCAGTCGCATTTCTACAACTCTCCCCTTCTGTCTGAGATTGCGTCTGATTTGTTCCACCTATGAAATTCTGGTTTTCTTGGGTTTTCACATCCACGTATACAAAAACTGCTAGTGGAATAAACATCATGGAGGCTCCGAGAATGAAAGCAGCTAAGATTAAAGCCAAAACCTTGATCATGCTAGTCACGGCTTGTTTACTACTATTACTGGACGAAAGATTATTTATGTCTATTTTTTAGAACACTATCTTGAAACTTTTTGGTATCTTTTTAACCCTTCACTTTGCCCAACCCAAAAAAAGAGATGCCATGCACGTCAATGCAAGAGTCCTATTGAGGCATCGTACTAAAAAGTCATAAAAGTTAGTGTGTTTCATTCGGCAAAGCTGTTTTTCGTCTTTTTAGAAGGAAGAGTAGCATTCCGATAATCGCCATGGACGTTGAGGTTAGACTGTAAAGAGCCGCAATTGATGAGCCAAAGTTATGCCATAAAGCCCCTACTACGGTGTTTGCTCCAAAGAATGCAAAGCCAGCAACCAAGTAATAGAAACCATAAGCCGTTCCCCTAAAGGCGCTTTCAGCATATTTCGGGACCATTGCCCTCTGAACAGTCTCGATGATTCCCATGTAAGCGCCGAAGATTACTGCCATAAAAAGCGAGTAAAGCTGAGTTTTAGGCGAGATGAACAAGAGGATATCTGTTACAAAAAAAGCACCATAACCTAACAAGAGCGCTTTCTCTTTCCCAATTTTGTCGGAGAGTAAACCGGACGGAATCGCGACTAGAGTGTGTGCAATGTTGATGGTTGCGTAAACCAAGGGGATGAAGGATGGTGAAATTCCAGATTCTTCTGCATGAATAAGCAAGAAGGAATAGTTAAAAGAACCAAGGGAAAAGATGGCTACAACTATGAGTAGAAGACGAAAATCGCCTTTCAGAACAGTCCCCACGCCGTCAAGCAATCTTATTTTTCCCGTGGACTTACCGACCTTCTCTTGGACGACAAGTAAAAGAATGATAATTGCCACTAAGCCCGGCACAAAGGAAATCAAGAAAATGTCTCTTTCACTTAAACCTAGCATAAGCATAGATACTGAAGCAATTATTGGGCCGATAATTGCTCCTGTCTGGTCTAGGGTTCTGTGGAGACCAAAAGCCGCACCCCGATGCTTCTCTGAGACGGATTCGCTTATTAGAGCGTCTCGGGGCGCTGTTCTGACAGCCTTGCCAACTCGGTCAGCAATACGGATTATTAGGACCTGCGCAGCTGTTTGAGCCAAATAAAAGAATGGTTTAACAATGTTTGAAAATGCATAGCCAATGAGGACTATTATTTTTCTTTTTCTAAACTTGTCTGAGAAGAAACCTGAAAAAGCTCTCAACCCGTAACTTAGAGACTCTGCACTGCCTTCAATCAGCCCCAATATTGCCTCGTTTGACCCGGGGAGACCAATGATGAAGGTTGGAAGTAGGCTGAAGACCATCTCGCTTGAGACATCAGTGAAGAAGCTAACAAAGCCTAAAGCGAAAATGTTTCTGTATGCGGATACCTCTTGCTTTCTTTTCTCCTCTGAATCCAACCTTTATATTACACCAAGCCTCGTTTCTCGCTGATCATAATCTATACGACAACTTAAATATTGCTAACTATGTCACTGATGAAACAAAATGTCCAGTTCTTCAGAGATTTTCATCTTGAGTTTCGTCAAAACTTCATCTTTTTCCCGAGGAACGGGAATCTTTTCCTCCTTAAAGACTTCATCATTTTTCTAAGCATAAAATATTGTTGGACTAAGTTTTTCACATCCTTCTCAGATGTTCCGGACCCTCTTGCTATACGCCTGATTCTTGACGCATTCAAAATCTTAGGATCTTCTCTCTCTTCAGGCGTCATCGACTGTATTATGACCCGCCATTTGTCAACTTGTTCCTCTGCGATGCCGAGTTTTTCCTGAGGAATCTCATAGCCCAAGCCTGGAAGCATTTTAAGTATGCGGTCGAAGGGGCCCATCTTCTTTACGGCTTCGAATTGTTCGTACATATCGGTTAAGGTGAATTTCCCACTTAGAATAGTCTTCGCCTTTTTCTCAGATACTTTGACCTCTGCCTCACGAACTTTCTCTATGAGGCTCTGAAGGTCGCCCATCCCCAAAAGTCTGCTGACGAATCGCGGAGGGTCAAAGGCTTCTAAGGCATCAATATTCTCGCCTGTCCCGATGAATTTTATAGGCGCTCCAGTAGCTGCAACTGCTGAAAGAGCTCCTCCCCCCCTTGCTGACCCGTCAAGTTTCGCCACTATAATTGAGCCTATAGCCGTTGCTTTGTGGAATGCTTCAGCCTGTACGTATGCTTGCTGCCCGATTGTTCCATCGATAACCATGACCACCTCATCTGGTTTAATAGCTTTCTCAAGGCTTCTCATCTCATCAATTAGGCTCTTTTCATCTTTATGCCTTCCAGCAGTATCAACAATTACCACTTCGTAATTCTCAAATTTCTTAAGCCCATCTAACGCAATCTTAACCGAGTCCTTCTCTTTCTCATCGCCATAGACTGGAACATTGATTCGACTTGCTAGTTGCTGTAGTTGCGCTAATGCTCCAGGTCTAAAGGTGTCAGTGCAAATGAGAGCCGTCTTGAATCCCCTCTTTTGGAGGTATTTGGCAAGTTTAGCAGATGTTGTGGTTTTGCCTGAGCCTTGGATGCCCACCAGCATGAAGACATTTCTTTTGCCAGGGGTCACCCTCAAAGGTACTGTTTTCTCACCTATAATACGCGTAAGTTCCTCATAAACGACTTTGATTATATGTTCTCTTCGCGGAATGCCTGGCGGAACCTTCTCTCTTAAGGCACGCTCTTCAATACGCTTAGATAGCTCCAGAACAAGCCTAACATTGATATCGGCTTGCAAGAGAGACCTCTGCAAATCATGGATAAGCTCCCTGACTGCCGTCTCATCTACAACACCGATTCGCAGAATCTTTTTCAAGGATTCGTAGAGCGATAAACCTAATTTTTCAAGCGCCAATTATTTGTCTCCTGAACTCTATGGCATATGACCAAACGCATTTTTTACCTCTCTTTGAACTAATCTTAAGTGGATTATGCGCTTAAATCTATATCCCCAAATTTATAAGCCATTTAGCCTGTAAAAACTTATCAGCCTAATTGTAGATAGTTCCGTTCAAGGTGAGCCCATAGATGTATTCATCCCGTTCATCAAAAATAATAGACTTGAGAAGCGACACTGTTACCCTCCCAACGGAGGAGATGCTTGAAGCAATAAAGAGCGCTGAGCTTGGCGACGATGTTTTCGAAGAGGACCCCACAGTTAATCGGCTTCAAGAGATGGCTGCGAAAAAGATGTGGAAAGAAGCAGCATTGCTTGTGCCGAGCGGAACTATGGCTAACCTGGTATCAGTAATGAGCAATACTAGGAGAGGAGACAGTGCCATTCTTGAGGCTGAATCCCATATTTACTGGCATGAGGTTGGCGGGATCTCATCTATTGCAGGTATTCTTCCGCTTCCAGTTAAAGGCGAGATGGGTGTTATGAAGCCCGAAGATGTTGAAGCAGCAATTAGACTAAGTGATATCCACTCTGCAGAAACGACTTTGGTCTGCATAGAGAATACCCATAATAGAGCTGGTGGAACGATTGTTACTCCCAAAAATATACAGGCGCTAAGTAAAGTCGTTAGGGATTATGGTTTAAGCCTGTATATGGATGGAGCTCGTATCTTTAACGCCGCTGTCGCTTTGAAGACCGATGTTAGAGATTTTACGAGGCATGTTGACAATCTAATGTTCTGCCTTTCGAAAGGGCTCAGCTGCCCAATTGGCTCCATCATAGTTGGAACCGAAGAATTCATAGAAAAAGCAAGGAAAATCAGGAAAATGTTGGGCGGAGGGATGAGGCAGGCAGGGGTTATCGCCGCTCCTGGGATAATTGCGCTTGAAAAGATGATTAGCCGTCTAGAGGAGGACCATAAGAACGCACGAGTCTTGGCTGAGGGACTGGCAATGATAGATGGAATTAAGATTAACCTGAGATCCGTTCAGACTAATATTGTCTTATTCGATATAAGTGGCTTAAGTATCGACGCTGAAAAATTTATCGAAATACTTAGGAAACATAATGTTTTAGCGTTGGAATTTGGAAGGACAAAGATCCGTATGGTGACACATAGAGGTATAGAGAGGGAAGATGTTGAGGCAGTACTCACAGTAATAGAAGATGTGGTTAAGAGATTAAAAACAGAAGTTAGAAAGTCATAGCCGGTTTATCCTTTGACCCGCATTATCTTTGTTCTGCCTAGAATCCGCCAATACTCAACCTCCACGCCTTGGTTAATCCTTGATTTCATATCTTCTTCATCTGGATATGCTGTCTCAAAGATTTCATACGTCTCAAGGTCCATAATTTGAACGCTATTTGAGAAGGTAGCGATTACCTGACCGCTTCTTTTGTCTATCATTGGTACCTCAACCTTCGCGTCAACTGGCTTTACGAAAGTTCTTTTTACGCCGTCGAAAACTCCAATTGTGACGACACGGGCTTTTGCTGAGCCATGTTTCCCAGGCTTCGATTTTGCAACATCAACTATTCGGCACGGTTCATCATCCACAATAACATAGGTGCCAGTCTTTAAACTTCCAACATCAACTGGTTTGCTCATCCATCATCAGCCTCTAGGATTAATCACCATAACCTTTAACATGCGAACGCTCTTATAATTTAATATTTCCCCTATTAATATTTGGCGCGTGAGAAATTTGCCGAAGACCGTAGGAATAGTCGCCCGTACAGACCGGAAGGAATCGTTAAACCTCGCTTCCCAATTATCCAGACGCTTCGAATCTGAAGGCTTCAGCATCTTTTTAGAGCCTAATCTTGCTAAGAAAATGGGCCTAAAAGAGAAGGCAATGCCTCTAGAAAGACTGAAAACAGATTTGATAGTAACTATTGGAGGAGACGGAACTATACTGAGAACATGCCTCCGCGTACCTAAACCGGAGCCTCCCATTTTAGCCATAGATATGGGCGTGCGGGGGTTCTTAACGGAGGTTCCACCGGAGAAGGCTTTTGAAGCGGTGGAGAAATATTTCGAGGGGTCATACTTCATCGAGCGTTATAGTAAGTTGGCTTCCTTTCTAGGCGAAGATAGGTTACCCGACGCTTTAAACGAGGTTTTTGTGACCTCTCGTTACTTGGCAAAGCTTCTTCATGTCAGAATATGGAAGGATGACCTGCCAATCTCAGATTGCAGAGCAGACGGCGTTATAATAGCCTCTCGAGTAGGCTCAACCGCTTACGCATTCTCTGCTGGCGGTCCAATCCTTGACCCTGAGCTCGACGCTTTTGTTCTGACACCTGTATGCCCCGTAACCTTCATAGGGTCATTTGTTTTTCCTTCTTCTTCTCAAGTGAAAATTGAGATACTTAAGCCCAATGTTGCAACCGTAGTGGTCGATGGAGATTTCCAAAAGCAGATGGGACAGAAAAATCCAATAATAATGGTTAAGAAGTCAGAGTGGGAGTCTTCTTTCATCAGGTTTAAAGGTGACTTCTACCAGCGTTTAAAGGCCAGACTACTCTTTTCTAGAGAAGAAGGATACGAAGATGAGTGAAAATAAAAAGGCAGTGGTGCTTGATACTTCAGCTTTTGTCGCAGGCTTTGACCCATCCTCGATCGATGCAGATATATATTCTGTTCCAGCGGTTAGAGAAGAGTTAGTGGAAGAATCTCTACCTAAAATAAGGTTTGACGCGGCAGTGGAAAAGGGAAGACTGAGGCTTATCGAGCCATCTCTGCAATATATAAATGCAGTAAAAGAATCTTCAAGAGATGTTGCTGACTTACCATACCTTTCACAGACGGATATACAAGTCCTTGCCCTAGCTGTGCAACTCAGGCAAGAAGGCTTTATTCCTACTATCATAACAGATGACTATTCGATCCAGAACGTTGCATGTAAAATGAATATAAGTTTTGCACCACTCTTGACCTTTGGAATTCGCTTCTACCTAAAATGGACAGTTTATTGCCCAGGATGCCGCAAAAGGTATCCATCAGACTGCAAACTTGAGAGGTGCGAAGTCTGCGGAACACAACTTAGAAGAAAACCTATACGCAAAAGACTGATTGGAAGAAAATAGCTCCAAAGGATGCGGCGCCTTCCAAATTCTGACTTCAACTTAGCACAGCAAAAGAGTTCCGAGAAACCCAAGCTGCCGGGGAGATGAGAAGGGGT
>CAYSEL010000069.1:0-9833 GCA_964430035.1 uncultured Candidatus Bathyarchaeia archaeon | reverse complement strand
CTTATATTCGCAACAGACCATCAACTAAAACAGGCACAGCACAGAAAGCTAACACATAAATACACACGACCAAAATATTAAAGTTTAAATGCAAAAGATTTATATGCATCAATATGCGGTCATTAGGCCCTTATTTTGGAACAGGTACACATATGAGAGCTTTCTTTTAGCTATCTTCTTACCTGTGAAAAAAGCAAGCTATCAAAAACTGGGAAACCAGTTATTCACGCTTTAAACTTTGCATAAGTTTCATCAATTAGAGAAAAGTTGGTGGACCGGGCGGGATTTGAACCCGCGTCCTCCGCCGTGCGAGGGCGGCATTCATGCCAGACTGAACTACCGGCCCACGAAAATAAAAGATTAGAGATTGAATTAAGCCTTTTGTTTGTAGTCCTATTAGGGTAATACTTTTCCATAAACCGTAGCTTTCATAACGGTCGGTAAGGAGGGACGAAAAGAATATATGTTATTTTTTCCTTTCTGAATGATTGTCGGGCGGTAGCTCAGCTTGGCAGAGCTTCCGAACCAGCTCATAATGGTGCAAGCTGGTGGAGATGCTGTAGGCGTCTGCCTTGTGGTAGGCGTCGCTCAGCCTGCCAAGCGTACAGAAACCGGATTGTCGCAGGAGAGACGCGGCAAGCCCGAGTCTCGGCGAATTCAAAATAGGATGGCGTATTAAGCCTCCTATGAGAATCCTGCCCGCCCGACCATAAATTTGCGGTATCTCTATGAATGCTTTTTCGTTATGTGTGCTGGTAAATCCTTTACAGCCTTGATCAGCGGTGGTGCTACTAAAGCGAAGACGATGGCGTTAGTGAATGTATGGATTATGGGTGGATATGGAAGCCAGAGGGGAATAAAAGTGAGGTAGATAGCCTCCCAGACAGAGGCATATACGCCTGGGTAAGCGATATAGAAACCGACACTTGAAAGTATATCGTAAACAAATGTTAAACAGAATCCCCATAGAGCCATCTCCGCAATAAATTTAGCACTTATACTTTGCGCGCTTCGTCTTGTTCCGAGGAAACCTCCGACTAGACCGTAAAGCGCTCCGAGCCCAGCCATAATGAGTAAAAGTACTGGTGAAATGGTAAATAACCAGGCTGCAGGATGAGCGAAAGGATAGGGAACAAGCATATAGACAAGTAATGCTATAAACCCATTCAAAGCCCCAACAAAAGGACCGAACAGAAACCCACCTACAAAGATTATGACGGTCATAAACTCTATTCCTGGAATTTGAGGCAAGACTAAGCCCCTACCATACCCCACAACTATGCATAGGGCTGAAAAAATAGAGATTAAAGCCAAATCTTGGGCTTTCATGATAATTGGATGGATTATCCAACAATATAAACCTTTCCATAAAAAAAACTGAAAGAAATCCGCACCAAATTCTGCATTCAAGTCTCTCTAGCAAAAATTAAGGTTTTTATTTGGCTTCTTTGAAAGGATTTAGAAGAGAGCAGGGATGGCTGAAGATCTGGAAAAGAGAGTAGATGAGCTTAACTTAGAGCTCGAGTCTTCAAAAGATGAACGGGATAGGTTGAGGAAGGAATCTCAAGAATGGGCTGAGAAACGGAATCTTCTCAATGAAAAAATTAAGAGGTTAAGGCTAGAGGTTAGAGGTTTAAAGGAAAATCGCGATAAACTAAACGCAGAGGTTCAAAGGCTTAAGAGCTCGCTGGAAGTGTCTAAAAGGAAATGCAGTGAAATCATCAGCCAGCTGAAAATGTTAAGGCAGAGGCTCAGAGAAGAGAAGGTGAATAAGCCCACTCGAAGTAGACGTTCTCTCGAAGAAGAGGTTGGCGCCATCGAATGGAAGATTCAGACTGTTCCTGTCTCTCTAGATACTGAAAGAAAAATGATTGATCAGGTTAAGGCTTTGGAGAGACAGCTCGAATTTTACCGAAAGATGGATCGTGTGAAAAAAGAAATAAGGGTGCTTCAAGAAGAGGCTGACAGGTTGAAAGAGGAGATTCTGGGGTTTCGCGAAAAAATTTCAGAAGTGTCGAAGCAGAGTCAAGGGTTTCATGAGAAGTTGATTGAAAAACTTAAGACGATGAGAGAACTCAAAAGCGAAGCCGACGAGATGCATAAAGGATACTGTGAACTAAAAGAGAAAGCTGACGCAACTAATTTGAGGTGCATAGAAATCCTAAGAGAAATAAAGGCTCTACGTCTAAAGATTTTAGAGAAGGAGAAGGGTCAAAGGGTTCAAAAAGAAACTGAACTTCGGGAGAAAACTGAAAGGGAAGCTTTGGAAAAACTGAAGCGGGGAGAAAAGCTTAACTTTGAAGAGTTTAGGCTCCTCTCTGAGAAGGGTCTAATCTAAAAGATTTATTGGGAAGAAAACTCTATTTTTGTTTATAATATGACTGGAGAAGGGTAATGGCGGATAAAAAGGAGAAAGGTCCGGAACGTATACTAATTCTATGCGTTGATAGGGACAATGATGTGGGCGGAAAGGCTGGAGTGAGAACCCCCATCATCGGAAGAGAGGAAGTCATGAAGTCAGCATTGAAACTTGTCCTTGCAGACCCTGAGGAAGCCGATGCCAACGCAATGTTTGAAGCTCTTCGAATATACGATACTCTTGGAAAAGACAGCACCCTTAACAACCCATGCGAGGTTGCAGTGATATCTGGCTCAGAACTGGGCGGAATAGCAGCAGACCGCAAGCTTGTCTCCGAACTATCTGATGTTTTGAAGATTTTTCAAGCGGACAGTCTCATCCTCGTTACAGACGGTTTCTCAGATAAGGAGATTATGCCACTGATCCAGTCCAGGGTTCCAGTCACCTCACTGCGTCGGGTAGTTGTGAAGCACAGCGAGACTGTGGAGGAGACAGCGGCAGTATTCTCCCGATATTTAAGGATGCTTGTGGAGGATCCACGTTACTCAAAAATTGCTCTCGGATTGCCCGGAATGCTCCTTTTATCCTTGGGAATCCTAACTTTACTTGGTGTATTCCTACAGTTTGACATATACTTGTGGACTTGGATTGTGCTGCTCATAATTGTGGGGAGTTCCCTCTTAGGGAAAGGTTATGGTTTAGATAAAAAGATCGCGGGTTTCTTCTACCGTATCTATCATTACTCAGTCTCCGGATTGGTTGCAAGCTTCTCCTTAGTGACTGGCTTATTGCTCATCTGTATCGGTTTCTACCAAGCAGGCTCTTACATTAGTACCAATTATGATCTCAGGTTTCAGCTTCCGGTCGAGATTGGGAAATTTTTGGAATTGTTGCCTCAGCTTACTGGATGGATGATTAAGAAATCCATAGACATGGTTGTAGTCGGCATATGCATCATCCTTGCGGGCAGATCGATCGCTCATCTCTTAGAGCGAGACTCGAGATTCTGGCGCACCTCAGCGCTTGTAGCCATCTTCGCGTGGTCTTGGATGATTCTTAATGAACTCTCCATCATAATCCTTGATCCTTCCCTTCCGCCTGATGGGTTGATCGTATCAGTTATTGTAGGCATTATAGTAATAGTAGCTTCAGGACTCGCCGCACACCTTCTAGGTAAGAAATATCAAAAAATATTTAGAGAGAGGCATGAATTAAAGGAGGCAGAGACAACTAATGCCGAACAAAAAGACATTGACAAGTGAAATAGCAGTGATAGGGGGGACTGGGTTAGAATCTCTGCTGGAAAGTCCGGAACTTATACTTGTGGGAACCCCTTATGGGCTTCCACCACCCATATCAATAGGTGAGGTTAAAGGCAGAAGCGTCGCGTTTCTGCCACGCCATGGCCGCGAACATTCTGTTCCACCTCACAGGGTGAACTATCGGGCAAACATTTATGCCCTTCACAAGATAGGGGTTGAAAGGATAATTGCGACAAATGCTGTTGGTGCGATTAACCCAGATTTTAAGCCGACCGACATAGTTTTTCCACATGATCAGGTTGACTTCACAAAGCAACGGTCTCTCACCTTCTATGATGATGCGCCAGTAACTCATATAGATTTCTCAGAGCCATACTGCCCCGAACTTCGCAAAATTTTAGTAGAGGACTCAAGAAAAACCAGTCTAAGGGTCTGGGACAAAGCAGTCTACGTATGCACGGAAGGCCCACGTTTTGAAACTCCGGCCGAAATACGCATATTCAGAAGCTTAGGCTGCGATGTTGTAGGCATGACAGGCGCTCCTGAGGCTGCTCTTGCCCGCGAAATGGGAATCTGTTATGCATCCTTGTGCTTCGTCTCAAATATGGCTGCGGGGATGGCTAATAGGCTTACCTCGAAAGAGGTTTTAGAGACTTCGAAGATTGTAAGTCCAGAAATTCACAAAATTTTAATTGAGTCTATTTCTCATATTCCTAAAAAACGTAGCTGCCTTTGCGCTGAGTCGAGAAAAGAGTCTAAGGTGGGTTAGACTAAGACCATGCTTAAGTCGCTTCTCTCAATCTTAGGGATCTATCGTCTCTACGAGAAATGGCTTTGGCATCAGATTAAGAACGCTGATAAGCCCGAGCATATAGCGATAATCCTCGATGGGAACAGAAGGTGGGCTATTAACCATTCTTTAAACCCAACCGTCGGTCATTATTATGGCGCCGACAAGACTGAAGAGCTACTTCGTTGGTGTCTGGAGATAGGCGTGAAAACTATGACTCTTTACGCTTTTTCAACTGAGAATTTTAGACGGCCGAAGGAAGAGGTTGACGAGCTTATGCAGCTTTTCCATAAGAAACTCGAAGAGGTGTCAAAGAACGATGATATTCATAAACATAAGGTGAGAATCAAAGCTATTGGAAGACTGAACCTCCTTCCTAAAAATATACAAAAAATGGTGAGAGAGGTTGAGGAGGCGACGAAGGATTACGACAAACATTTCTTAAATATAGCTATGGCGTACGGGGGAAGAGCTGAAATTGTAGATGCGGCGAGGAAGATAGCTCGGGAAGTAAAGGATAACAAGATATCCCCTGAGGAAGTGGATGAAAACCTTTTTGAAAAGCACCTATACACCGCGCACCTACCCAAGCAGGACCCTGATCTCATAATAAGGACATCCGGTGAAGAGAGGCTTAGCGGTTTTCTCCTCTACCAGTCCGCGTATAGTGAGTTATGCTTCCTAGACATTTATTGGCCCGAATTTAGAAGAATAGACCTTCTCAGAGCAATTAGAACATTTCAAAGACGTAAGAGAAGATTTGGGAAATAGTTTCACGTCATCCACGCCTCTTGGCGCTTACAACTGAGATTACGTCTCTATCTCTTAAAATGTAGTCTTCACCTCTCCTAATCTTTGTTCTGGCGTCAATAGCATATATGAAACTCTCGCCTAGCTCTGTGTGAACCATGTAGGCCAGCTCTCTAGCGGTCGTTCCGAAGGGCACAAGCCTAGCGTCTGGAAGGACTCTGCCGTTATGGTCAGATAATCTTTCAGCATCCTCTACAGTGTAGACAACTATCATGTTTAGAAGCTTAAAGAAGGAAGCGTTTATTGCTTCTTGGACCCCGGTGGTTGAGAGTTTCTTCAAGACTCTTTCCCTTATGAGTTCTAAGGCTTTCTTCTGTTTATCAGTTAGGCTTTCAGGTTTCAGCATCTCGAAATCTGCATCGCCAGGTCTGTAACTTATAAGACCTTTTTCCGCTGCCCTTCTAAGGACAAGTTCTGCCTCAGCACTGCAAGGTATGACAAAGTAGTCTAGGTCTTTAAGCCTTTCAAAATTATCCTCTGCCGATGGCACGTCGATCTTATTTGCGGCTATAAGCATCGGTTTCGAATTTTTTCTCAGCGAATTAACAAAGTTTAGGAACTCATCTTCAGACCATCTGGTCGGTTTCTCAGCATTTAGATCTGCCTCTTTCACTGCTTCAATTATGTGTTTCTTCTTGATTGAGAGCCCACTTAGCCTTTCCTCGAGTATGGAGTAAAGGTCAATGGATCCTGACTCCACAGTCCTCGCAAGTTTAGGCCAATCCTTCTTCAAAATCTGCGCAAACCACATTGTGACCTCTTTCTCTAGAAACTTTACATCTTCAACGGGGTCATGTGTTCCTGGAGGGATGATTCTGCCTTCAAGATCCGTGGATCCAGAGGCGTCTACAATATGGATTAGCGCGTCTGCCTTTCGAATTTCGTCTAGAAACTGGTTGCCGAGTCCTCTTCCTTGCCATGCGCCTGGGACAAGACCGGCACAGTCGATGAGCTCAACAGGGATAAGCCTTACCCCGTCTAGGCATATTGAATTTACAGGGTTGTCTTTAACGTTGAGTTCTTTGCAGATGCATTGAGTTCGAAGGTAGCCTATTCCCCTGTTAGGTTTTATTGTTGTAAACGGGTAATTCGCTATCTCGACAGTAGCTAAAGTTGCAGCACTAAAGAATGTCGATTTGCCTACATTCGGTTTTCCAACTATGCCGACCAGAAATGTTATAGACAGTCACCTTTCAAGATTTTATAAGCCTCTCCTTCTCCCTCTTCATTATCTCCCTCGCCACGATTACCCCGCTTGCGCTTGCTTGAACTAAGCCCCTAGTTACACCGGCGCCGTCGCCTATAGTAAAGAGGTTTTGAATCTTTGTCTCTAGGCTCTCGTTTAGTTCAAGCCTTGACGAATAGAATTTTACTTCGACACCGTAAAGAAGTGTATGTTTGCTATAGATTCCCGGAGCAACCTTATCCATCGCTTGAAGCATCTCCCTAATATCTGTCAAGTAACGGTATGGAAGGACGAAACTAAGGTCTCCAGGTGTAGCAGTCTTCAAGGTCGGTTTAACAACGCTTCTATTAATCCGTTCCTCAGTTGACCTTCTACCAAGCTCAAGGTCGCCAAGCCTCTGGATTATCACGCATCCGCTTAAGAGGTTCGCCAGCCTTGCAATGTATTCGCCGTAAGCGATCGGTTCTCTGAATGGATATGTGAAAGCGGTGCTGACAAGTATAGCGAAGTTTGTGTTTTCAGTCTTTCTCTCGGCATAACTTTGCCCGTTCACGCTGATCACTCCGCCGTAGGATTCTGTTATGACCTCGCCATACGGGTTTACACAGAAGGTTCTCACCTGATCATCGAATGCGCGTGAATAATAGATGAATTTAGGCTCGTAGAGAATGTTTGTGAGGTCCTCCATGACTGAGGCAAGAACTTCCACTCGGACACCCACATCCACGGGGTTGTTCAACGTCTTTAAGCCGAGGGACTGCGCCTCACACTTCAGCCATTCTGCCCCGCTTCTTCCCGGTGCGACGACAACATATTTGCCGAAGATCTTCTCTCCGTTTACTGTCTCAACACCCTTAGCCTTGTTCTCTTCAACTAAGAGACTCTTAACTTCGGTTTTTGTTCTAACCTCGACACGTTTATTGAGGTCTTGACGTATCCTCTGAAGTATCTCTGCACATTTCTCCGTTCCGAGATGCCGAATTTTCTGTCGGACAAGTTTAAGCCCTGCCAAAGATGCCTTTCTCTCGATTCTCTCAACCTCATCCAGATCTTCACCATAAACTCTTGGAGAATCCCCATACCTGGTATAAGTCTTATCAACGTAGTCTAGAAGGTTGGAAAGGGCATCCTCTCCGATGTATTCATCCAGCCAACCTCCAACAGATGTGGAAAGCGTAAGTTTGCCGTCACTGAAAGCTCCAGCTCCTCCCCACCCTGAAAGGAGAAGACATGGATCACAGTTTAGGCATCCTAAGCCTCTACTTGCTGGGCACTTGCGTTTGTCGATGTCTGCACCTTTGTCGAGTATTAGTATGCTGAGGTCTGTATGCTTTGCAACTTCAAGAGCTGTAAATATTCCAGCTGGACCGGCTCCAACAATTATGAGGTCATACCGCAAAGCCGTTCCTTCCCAGAGAAGATAAAGAAAGGTGGATATATGCTTTTTTGATTTAGGAATCTTTGGTTTGGGTTGCAGAAGCCTTTTTGTTTCTTGAAATTTGAAGTCGAGACGCTAAAAAGTGAATTGTTTTGGGATCATATTATTTTTGCCATTCTCTCGCAAGCTTCTTTTATCCTCTCTTTAGGCTGGGTCACTGAGAAACGTAGGTACCTCTCGCCGTATTCTCCGAATCCTATTCCAGGAGCTGCGACAACACCTACATCTAAGAGCTTAGATGCAAACTTGATCGAGTCTTCTCCACATCTTGCCCAGACATAGAAGGTTGCGAGGGTTTTTTCGCATTTCAACCCGAGGTCCCTAAGCCCTTTCACAAGTATTTCCTTTCTTTCAGCATAAGCCTTGTTAATGTTTCTCACGTATTCTGGAGGCTCGCCGCCTCTGTAGCTTCTAAGAGCTTTCACGGCTACTTTCTGAATGTAGACTGGCGGTCCAGAATCGATTTGTGCTTTGACCTTCAATAGACCGTTAATTATCTCTTCGTTTCCCACTGCGAAGCCGATTCGGTCTCCAGTCATGCTGAAGGTCTTTGAGCATGAGTGCATCTCAACAGCAACCTCCATGGCGCCGTCAATTTGTAGGATGCTGGGCGCTTTGTAACCGTCGAAAGTTATCTCAGAATAGGCGTTGTCATAGCATAGAATCACATTATTCTCTTTCGCAAACTCCACAGCCCTTTCTAGATCTTCCTTATCCATCGCTGCGCCTGTTGGATTATTCGGATAGTTAAGGAACATCATCTTTGCATTCATCGCGTCTATGGAGTCAAAGTCAGGTTTGAAGCCGTTCTCTTCCAGAAGGGGCATCTGCAATGGGACACCTCCACATAGTATGGTTGCACCGTTAGCGTAGACGGGGTAAGCGGGATCTGGCACTAGAACCCTGTCGCCTGGGTTAATGAAGGCTCTTGCTATGTTCGCTAAACCTTCCTTGGATCCTATTAGCGCTATAACCTCCTTCTCAGGGTTCAAGTCTACTCCGAATCTTCCTTTATACCATTCTGCGACAGATTGCCTAAAGTCCGGCTCCCCTTGGCTGAAGGAGTAGTTGTGGTTTTTAGGGTTTGAGCTCTCCTCTCTTAAGGCTTCGAGCACAAAGGACGGTGGAGAAAAATCTGGGTCGCCTATGCTTAGGGAGATTAAGCCGATGCCCAGCCTTTTCTTCTCATTTATGACCTTCTCAAGTTCAGCGAATAAGTAGGGAGGAAGTTTCTTAACATTCTCCGCTAACTTGAATTTCATATTCTAAACCTCACGTTTCCTTCTTCTTGGCGATAATTTCTCTGCATTTCTCGGCGTACTTGCACCAGTCGAGGCAAGACGCCCTATCCCTTGCAACCACCATTCCGCAATTGGTGCACTTAGCCTCCTTCTCATCCGTCCATATCTCTACCTCGCTTCCGCAACGTGGGCAATCTATATACTCTGGCTTCGGTCTTAGAAGATCCTCTAAACCGGGGCATGCCCGCTTCATTTTCGATTCAACCTCTACATCACTTAATTGCTAAATCTGGTTTATATCCAGTCTATCAGTCTTTTTTTCCTTCGATCTTCTTAATGTTTGTGATGTCTTGGGTCACTTCAAGGCATCTAAGATAATTCTTATCCTCTCTCGGACCGCAAAATACCTTATGTAAATGAGCTTACCTTAAAAGTTTATCCAGAATTCAGCAAAATCTCTGCTGCCGTCTTTGAAGGCTTCGAGTATACAGTTAACTATGTGTATGCTCTTCTGCGGGCGGCATTGCTGGACGACCTTACGTCCGATAACCGCCTCCGTTCTGGCAAAGATGAAGACTAATATTTGCGGCGCAAAGCGTTTTTCCATTTGCGCCGCAAAACTTCATTTATGCATTTAAAGAAAATTCTAAAATTCGTTTAGCTGTCCCGTCTCTAGCAAACCGAAGCTAAATAGTTATTGATTGCGTTGGCGTCAATCTACTTTGGCATAGTTTACATTTAAAATCG
>CAYSEL010000068.1:0-5677 GCA_964430035.1 uncultured Candidatus Bathyarchaeia archaeon | reverse complement strand
ATTTTTTGACAGGTTGGGTTTCTCGGCGTGATAAACTTTTAGAGTTGATTTTTATAAATTTTTCGATAATACCTTACATGTGATCTATAAAGAATCAATACATTTAACAATGTTTGAGCTTATTGTTTTAGTTGAGGGTTTAAAAGATCGTTTCGTGAAGGGTGACTGATGAGAATACTGCGCATCGATGTTAAACATGACACCGTTACGGTTATGCCTGAAGTTCTTGATGATTTTTGGGTATTATATAATGTTATTCAGAAAGGTGATAAAGTCTATGCAAAGACGACACGTGAGGTCAAGTCTACGGAACGATATGAAAAGCCAGAAAAATCGAAGAGAATCTCTGTCTTTCTCGGCATATCCGTCAAGTCGATCGTTTGGGATCGTTACTTAAATAGGCTGAGAGTTCATGGCATCGTTTGTGATTCTCCTGATGAGATAGGGGCGCTTGGTTCGCATCATACCTTAGATATAACTTTGAATAAGCCTTTAACAATAGTGAAGGATAGATGGATGCGGTATCAACTTGACCAAATAGAGAGAGCTGCGGAAAAAGGGATTCCGCCATTAACAATATTATCAATCGATGACGAAGGATACTGCACAGCTGTTCTGAGAGGTTTTGGGCTCGATTTTAGAGATGAGAAAACCGTCAATCTGCCGGGGAAGCTTGATGCCAGCGAAAGGCAACGGACACTTAACGAACTTTTCAAATTCGCATCAACAAGCTTAGAGAGGCTATGGAATGAGGTTCGTTCACCTATCGTCGTAATTGGGCTTGGCTTCATAAAAAACCAGTTCATCAAGTATCTTGAGGAGAATAAACCGGAGATGCGTGAAAGGGTTATTGACGTGAAAAGCGTCAACAGTATCGGTCAAGCTGGAATACGTGAAGCCCTACGTTCAGGTGTTCTAAGTAAAGCATTAAAACACTTAAGGATCGTGGAAGAGACGGAAGCGGTTGAGGAATTTCTTAAACGCTTAGGTAGGGAACGTGCTCGCGCAACATATGGTCTCACGGAGGTTGTTAAAGCCAGCACCCTAGGAGCTGTAGAAAATATCTTATTAACGGACGTTCGCTTAAGGGAGGGGTCGGACGAAGAGAGGGTGCTCATTGAGAATCTAATGAGAGAAGTGGAGAAAAAGGGAGGCAAGGTTACAATAATCAGTACAGAGCATGAAGCGGGCGAAAAACTCCATTCGTTCGGAGGGATCGCGGCGCTCCTCCGTTTCCCCCTGGACTAAAAAATGTCACGCCATTGCCTTTATCTTCTCTTTTATTCTTTTTTCAGCATAGTTAGCTATTCTTGTAAGTGCATCCTCGCTCTTGGCTTCCACTGTCAATCTTATGAGGGGCTGAGTATTCGAGGGTCTAATGAGAAACCATCCCTCGTCCTTTATGATTTTGACGCCGTCAAGCATGATGGTTTTGAGCCCCTCTTCTAAAAATTCCTTCGACAACTCTTCCACTACTTTAAACTTCTTTTCATCTGGGCACTCATAATTCTTAGATGGTATGCTTGGATATTTCGGCAAAGAATCAACAATCTCTGAGAGTTTCTCTTCTCTTTCGGAGAGGATTTCACCAATCTTTAAACATGCGTAAATTGCATCGTCAAAGCCATAAAGGTCCTTGAAATAGTAGTGACCACTTGCTTCCCCTCCGAAAGGCGCCTGCTCCTTAAGCATTTTATCGACAATGTAGGTGTGACCAACTTGGCTTAGAACGGGTTTTCCTCCTTGGGCTTTAATCGCTTCTTCGACGGACATTGAACAACTAATTTCGTAGACTATGGAAGCGCCTTTCTGCCTTTTTAAGTAATTTTCCGCCAATAAGATTATGATCGATGCGCTTGGGACAATCCTGCCTTTGTCGTCGATGAACAGAACTCTATCTCCGTCTCCATCAAATCCCACACCGAAATCAGCATTTTTTTCTAGAACCAACCTTCTGACGTCAGCTAAAGTTTCTTCAGTCGGTTCTGGAGGATGAGCTGGAAATGATCCGTCGGGCACAGCGTTTATAGCGATGGTCTCGATGCCGACTTTCTTGAAGAGGCTCGGTATGAAAAGAGAACATGAACCGTTTCCTGGATCGGCAACGGCTTTTAATTTTCGTTTAATGCTTGTCTTTTGCATCACGTATTTCTCGTAATCTTTAACCGCATTAAGGTTTCTTTTGAGCGTACCTGCAGTTCTAGGTTTCTCAAACCGCCCTTCTAAAACTAACCTCTTAATCTCCTCCATTCCCATGGACACGCTTATGAAGCCATGTTCAGTCCATATCTTTAAGCCGTTCCATTCCGGCGGGTTATGCGACGCTGTAACCATCACCCCACCGTTTTTACCGTAATGCACTGAAGCAAAGTATAGGAGAGGGGTTGTCACAATGCCTATATCTTCCACGTTTAAGCCGCCTGAAAGCATACCTTTGGCAACGGCATCGCCTAAAGGTTTGCTGCTTAGCCGAACATCTCTCCCCAGAAGCATAGTCTTACCTTCACCGTCAAGGTAAGAAGCAAGCGCCCTTCCTATCATCTCTGAAATTTTTTCTGTAAGATTCTTGCCGTAGATTCCACGTATATCGTAGGCCCTAAAGATCTCCTCAGAAACCATCATTGACCAAAATAAGAAGAATAAACAAGTTATTAAATTTTGTCGAAATTATTCAAAAAATATAGATAATGGTATATATTTGAAGGTTAAGGCATGAATAAACATTTTAGAAGCCTTGGTTAAGTTTGTTTGCTCAAGTGAATGAATATGAAGAAGACTGAATCCTTCATCGCTTATGGTCATCGACTTATAAAATCGACCCATAAGACTACATTTGAGATTACAAAGGATGACTATTTAACCGAGAAAGGCGACTGCATAATCGCCGTAAAGTCTCAAAAAGCTTGCGCAGATCTGAGCTCAGCCTTTAAGGAGATAGCAAGGAAACCTGACGCCAAAATAGTAATCAGGCTGAATATTGGCAAGTATGCGGAAACCGTCATCGCAAAGGGCGACCCGAGGCTCACTTTAACCCACCCCCGGGAGATGGTTATTAGAAAAAGCAGTCACATATGCGATAGGACGTTAGCCATTTCGGCTGATAAAGCAGCGTTGGATCTTTCAAGAAGCTTTGTTAAGAAATTGCAGAGCCCAGAATGTGTGGTAAAGATAACTATAACTGCTACTGCCCCGGAAGAGCTAGAGAGGATTAAGGAACGCTAAAATCTACAGCCACTTGTCAATTTGTAAGGCGCGAGTTCACGGGCAGTTCTAAAAAAGCAATCATTCCGAATAATAGAGGAATTGTGTGTCGAACCGTCTTTAGATGAGCGATTTTAAGCCTTTTTCAAGCGTTACTTTCGCTTTGAATCCTAAGAGTCTTTCCGCTTTAGTTGTGTCTGCAAGAGTTTTTTCAACGTAGTTCTTTATCGGGTTTGGCTTGTAGATTGGTTTCAAATTCTTTCCAAGAATCTTATTGATAATCTCGACGACTTGGTTAAAGCTGTAGGCTATACCTGTGCCGACGTTGAAGATTTCGCATTCAAAATCTTTCTTCCATGCAAGAATGAATGCTTCCACAGCATCACTGACGTATGTAAAGTCTCGAGTTTGGGTTCCATCTCCGAAAATGATTGGAGATTCATTTTTCTTAATGGACCAGAGGAACTGGGAGACAATGTTGGCGTAGGTTCCCTTATGCTCTTCTTTCGGTCCGTAGATGCTGAAGAGCCTTAACCCAACACTTTTGACGCTATAGAGTATATTATAGAGTTTAGCCAGCCTTTCTATCGCATATCGGCACTCAGTGTAATAATCTGTTACGTGTATAGGCATGTCCTCTTTATATGGGGTTTCGTTTCCATTGTAGATGCTGCTGCTGCTTGCATAGACAATCTTGCATCCCTTATCCCTTGCAAACTCGAAAATCTCAACCGCATCCTTTATAGCCTCCCCAACAAGCCTTGGATCTCTCTTATACATAGGTGAGGAGGAGGGAATCCCCAGATGGAAGACTACATCCAAATGTGGGACGAGTTCGCCTAGTTTATTATAGGGTTCATTAAAGAATTTCACATCTAACCCTTCAATATTCTTAAGGCTGCCAGTATGCAGGTTGTCGAAGACTGTTACCGAATGTCTCTCCCTCACAAGCCTCTCCACTAGGTTGCTTCCTATAAAGCCGCATCCACCTGTCACAAGAACGTCCAACCAAAAACCTCCACTAATACAACTGATTAGGTTTATTCATAATAGTTTCGTCAAAATTGGAAATAAAAGGGTCTAGTGCACCGTCGTTTTTTATATCTGCCATTGACGAGTTAGATTCTTCTGACGACTTTAATCTTTCTACAGCGTTTCGTGTCGCAAGAATTCGTCTATCTTGGCTCTAATTCGCTTTTCAAGGTCGGGATTTATCTCAATGCCTATACACCGCCTTCCAGTTCTAAGAGATGCCAGCATTGTAGTGCCTGAACCAAGGCAAGGGTCAACGACTAAGTCTCCGCTATTAGAAGAAGTTTTGATGCATCTTTCAACGAGTTCATTTGGCAACTCGTTCCCTGCGGTTTCCTCCCTATGATGGTACGGTCTTTTTATGTACCATACGTCTTCAGCGTAATGTTCCGGCTTATTGAAAGTGTAGTTGTTTTCGTCCTTCACTAGAAGTAGCATATGGTAGTGAGATGTGGTGAATCTTCTCTTTGTGAAGACGCCGAACTGGTACCTCCATATACAGTGATTGAGCTGCACAAACCCTATGTCCTCAACAGCGTCAAGAACCGCTCTCAGATTATTCCACCCTGAAAGCAGCCACATGCTTCCTGAATCCTTCAGCGCAGAATAGGACCATTCCAGTAGGTCTCGGATGAATTTTGGGTACTCCACTCTTGGTACTTCGACATAGGACAACGCATCAGGGGTTCTATGATAAGTCTGGAGGTTGCCTTTAAACTCAATTCCAAAGGGAGGGTCCGCAAATATTAAGTCAGCCTTCTCATCTAACCTAACATTTCGGAAATCATCAAATATCACTTTGTGCGTATCATCTATACTGAGGAATTTTCTGCTTCCTAACACCATTTCTATCTATTTCATCTCTTTAGTTAATCGATAAAATTTTACTATTGTATTTAAGAATATGCCTTGAATATGGGTAATCATGTCTCGACAGTCTGATGCGTGTCCGCTAATTTCGCATCAAAATTGGGTTTTACACTGCTATGCTGAGACAAAGTATTTTAAAAGCCTTACAGCAATTAGATTGGCTGGTTGATGCTTTATGGGCAAGAAGTTCAAAATCTTCATGACGGCTAAGATACATGAAGACGGCATAAGAATGCTGGAACGAGAAGCCGATGTTGTTTTCCCAGATAAGGCTGCAAGTTCTCTTACAGTTGAAGATTTTCTAAAGATTGGGAAGGGTTCGGACGGCATGATTGTAGTCACAAACGTTGAGAGGGTCACGAGAGAGGTTATTGAGGGTCTGCCTAATCTCAAGGTCATCGCTAGATACGGTGTAGGATATGACAACGTAGATGTAGAGGCAGCTTCAGAATGGGGAATCTATGTTACCACAACACCTGTGCTAGACGAAACAGTTGCAGACCATGCATTTGCCCTATTGCTTTGTCTTGCTAGGAACGTATGCAAGGGGCACAACCATGTAATGTCCAAAAGG
>CAYSEL010000067.1:0-4856 GCA_964430035.1 uncultured Candidatus Bathyarchaeia archaeon | reverse complement strand
AAGATTGTTCGGCGTCAGCCTGGAAGACTATCAAAGCGGGTTCAAAGCATTCAGGCGAAGAGTGATAGACGCAATCCAGCCTTTAACCTCAAACGGGTTCGAAATAGACAGCGAAATACTCATAAAAGCCACACGTAAAGGCTTCAGAATCGGCTTCATGCCAATAACCTACACTTATAAGGGAAACTCGAAGGTCAACATTTACCGAGACTCGCCGAAAATGCTTCTCTCCCTCATAAGATGGAGGCTGAATGGGAAAGTAGTGGCTTAGGCAGTGTGAGAGACTTTGAGAGTTGTGCATGTGGCTCCAGGAATAACGGAGGCAGGTATAGGTGTTCATGTTAGGGAACTGGCAAAAGCCTTGTCTAAGAGGGGTGTTGAAACAAAGATCTATACTGTCGGAAGTATTGAGAGGGGAAAGATTTGCATTCCATCTACGCCGGATGGAAGACGGATTGACGAAGGGGTAGAAGTTAACGAATTCTTCGGGATCAACCCGCCGGAATTCGGAGGCATTCTTCCAGAGTTATTTAATCCTTTTCCACATCCAGACTTTTTCAGGAGGCTCTCAAAAGAAGAGGGAGTAATTCATATTCACGGTAATGAGTATTTCATCACGATTGCCGCCTCTTCAATTGCGAAACTCACGAAAAAGCCGTATGTATTAACCATTCACAACGTAGGTAAAGCCTTTTCCGATGACCCCTTAATCAAACCTTTAAGGGCCATTCTAAATTCAAGCCTCTTTAATATGGCTATAAGGCAGGCAAATGCTGTGATTGCGCCTACAGATGAGGCTGTGAGATATCTCAAAAGGTTTCGTCCGCGAAGGGTTGAGAGAATTAGGTTAGCAATCGACTTAAAACGGTTTGAAGGTAATTGTGAACACAATAGTCGTTACATTCTTTATTTAGGAAGACTTGACCCTGTTAAAGAGGTGGATCTGCTTATAGAGGCTGCTGAGCTGGTTCTCCAACAGGTTGATGTCGATTTCGTTATCGCCGGAGATGGTGTTGAGAAAATAAAATTAGAATCCTTGGTAAAGCAGAAAGGGCTATCTGAGAAGTTTAACTTTCTAGGAAAGATGGCTTACGCCGACGTTCCCAACGTATTTCTTGGTGCCTTGGCTTTTTATGCTGGAAGAGCAGCTGGTTACACTCTGCTAGAATCCGCCGCAGCAAAGAAACCAATTATATGCGTCAGAGACGAGTGGAGCCTTGATGCTATAGGCGGTGAGGGAAATGCGCTTTTTGTGCCGAAAGACAGTAAGCATCTTGCTGAGGCCATTATCTCCGTCATCAAGGACCAGAAATTACGTTCATCCCTAATTGAGAACGCATACAGGTTCGTTAAGGAGCATGCCTCATGGGGCAGAGTAGTAGATGATTACATGAAAGTATATCAGAGTTTGTGAGATGGATATAGATGATGACAAGCGCCTCCGTTGTTATTTGCACTTATAACGACGATGTTGAAATGGTCAGATCATGTGTTCGCAGCATTTTAAGACAAACCGACGTACTCTTCGAATTATTAATCATTGATAGCTCAAAGGATGGCAAAATTGAGAGTTTTTCACAGAGCTTGCCTGAGAACGTTCAATATATTCATGTTCCTCCAAAAGGTTTGTCGTATGCCAGAAATGAAGGAGTAAAAGCAGCCAAATATTCCATAGTGGCATTCACTGACCCAGATTGCATAGTGGAGAAAGGCTGGCTGAAGGAGATTGTTATTCCATTTGACCTATATGATGATATAGCTATCTCTGGTGGAAAAATTCTGCCGTTATGGCACAGAAAACCTCCCCTGCTTTTCAGGTCTGAGTATGCAAAATTTTCACTGTCAACCTTAGACCTAGGCGGTGAGCCCCGTTTCCTCAGAGATGAAGAGATGATTGTAGGGGCAAACTTTGCCATTGATAAAGAAAAAATCAAAAATGATGGACTGTTCAGCACAAGGGTAGGAAGAAGAGGTTCCATATTATTGAGCGGTGAAGAAACAGAGATCTGCGCTCGAGTTAGAAAGCATGGATACAAAGTTTACTATACGCCTAGAGCAATAGTGTATCATAGAATCAAAGCTGAGAGGCTTAACTATAAATGGATGATGAAAAGAGTGTACTGGGGAGGGATAACTCGTTCAATACTTGGCAGGAAGATCTTACTGTCGAAGAAAGAGATTGGAAATGCTCTTCTAAATCCATATGATATCATGTATGTAGTTTTGTTCTCGTTACCGTATCTACTTGGGTATCTTCATGGAAAGTCTAAATTCGCTCGTTGCTTATAGAAATTGCCAAGTTTCGTGCACCCACATAAGTGATGTCAAGAAAAATGAAAAACTAAAGGTGATCAGCAATAAACTTATTTTATCTAGCTATGATTTTGAAGTCAAAGAGAAAGATCTTTAATGTTTTAAATAACATAAAATGTCTGCGGGATCCACATCTCTTAGGCGTTGTTTTAGGACTTGATTACAAGGTTCTATATGGAATAAACATTTCTAAACATGATTTAGAAATTTTAAGATTATTACTTTCTGAATGCTATTTGCTTCTGAATAAAGAACTTCTAATTAAGGTGTTGAACAAAAAGCCTATGATCCTAAAATTTGGTAACAACCTTTTTCGTGTTGAATGTGCTGAGGATCTTTATCATTCATCAATGTGTTACGAAGCAGAAACACTAAGCTTCATAGAGCATAACGTAAAGTGTGGCGGCATATTTGTCGACGTAGGCGCAAATATAGGAGGTTTTACTGTTAGATTATCTGCAAAAAGTAAGGTTTACGCGTTTGAGCCTGACCCACGAAACTACTATATACTTTGCTCAAATCTGAGATTAAACAATCTGAAAGCAATAACCTGTAATAACGCCACATATGATACTGAAAATAAAGTCAAGCTTTATATTTCCGAATATCATGGCCGTCATAGTGTTGCTAAGCCGAGAAGCAGATATATTTGGGTAAAAGCTGTAAAATTGGATGATGTTCTAATAAGCGAAGACTCTTTGGATGTTCTAAAAATAGACGTCGAAGGCGCTGAACTCAATGTTCTCAGGGGCGCAGCAAGCACACTCCTGAAAACCAGATTTGTAGTGATTGAATGTACAATACTTGGAATGAATAAATTGGTAAAGGAGTTTCTAGCAGATTATGGGTTTAAATACACCAAGAGACTTGAAAATAATTGTTTATATTCCAGGATTTGAGATGCCGCAATGAAGATAGCGATAATTATGCCAGCTTTAACATCAACTGGGCCTAGGAGAGCAGCATTGAGTCTTTATAAGGGTCTCAAACTGGAAGGTTATGAAGTTGAACTTGTGAAGATACAAGGGAATGCTTCCCGCAGATTATATGAAGATATAAAGGCTGCAAAGGATCTTCGAAGGTTTGATGCTGCAATATATACGGGATCCAACCTATGGTTAAATCCATTATTCATAGAATCAAAGAAAGGTTTATTTGTTCACGGATATGTCTTGGATGAATTCTTAGATGCTGTCAAGCACCGTAGCATAGGGGGAATGGTGGGGCGACTTTCACTACTTGCATATTGGAAAGCATTCAACTCCTCCAAAATCTTTGACTTCTTCATTTTCCAAAGTAAAACAGCTCATGAAAGAAACGGAATGCCAAGTGATTATGTGATTTTACCACAGTTTATCCTTCCAGATGATCTTCAGCTATGTTCAGCTCTACAAAATTCACACATCTTAAATGACGCAGTTAGAATAATGACTTACACCTCATTTGTTAGTTCACCACGCATATTGGGAATGAAAGAATTAGTATCGCTAGCCAAAAAATTGATAAGACTCTCAGACAGGAAAATCGAATTCATCATAATTAACCCTGTCAATATGGACTATTCATTTTTGAACCATTTTGAATCAGCAGAATCGACCATAGAGATATTACCGTCTATGCCCAGAGATGAGTTTTTAAGATTTTTGTCCTCTTCGGATCTCTATGTGGAGAGATGTCTCGATGAGGAATTAGGCAATGTTTCAATTGAAGCGGGCTTAATGGGTGTTCCTATTGCAAAAGTAACTCTTCCCGAATATTTTGATCGACAAGATTATACTGGCGAAGAGGTTATTTTGGCAAGGTCGCTGGGCGAATTATCTGCCAAGATAGCCGAATACGTGGAAAACATTGATCTATACAAAAGGAAGTATGCTGCTCGAATTCGAGATTTTCTAATGACCAAGCGAAGCTGGAATAACGTCAAAACCTCTCTGCTCAGCAGACTCAGGTAACTCCTGTTTAAGTCTCTAACTGTAGTAAAAAAATTATGCAGAAATTGGAAATTCTTCTTGACGTTGCCAGAAATGATCGCTTTAAGAACTCGTTTCAATTCCAGAACGATCATGAGAAGATGGAATTCTCGCCCTATTACACAAGGAAAGACAGAATGATCACATTTAGAAAGAGAAAAAAGGTTGCTGTTTTTATCATCACTTTCACAATATAACACGCCCGCACCGGGGTATATGCGCGGCTCTTTGACCTACATGCGTACCGGCTCTCTCCATCTCCAATTCCTCCTTGTCGATATCACATCTAATGGGTTCTCCTAGGACTAAAAATAAAGGGATTTAAATAGGAATGATCTTTTCAAGAATATTTCTGTCCCATTCCGAATGAAAATCGTTAGACTCTGGCATTCGCAAATTTGACCTTTAGAGAATTATTAAGGTTTATCTGGAGGCGGGTTGCCGCCTTAGTTCTTGGCTAATCGCCGCTCCTGAATGCTTTGTCTTTGTCCATCCTATTGGAATCTTCCACATTGTGAGCAAAAGCGATACTGGGATCGCTATAAGCCCGATAAGGGTTGTTGCCTCTCCAAT
>CAYSEL010000066.1:0-3720 GCA_964430035.1 uncultured Candidatus Bathyarchaeia archaeon | reverse complement strand
GAACAACAACTGTGGGAATTCCTAGATCACACACTTCGATAATTAGTTCCTCCTGCACACCGGGTAGATCTAGGTTGCATCTGTCCCTTTGTTCACCTTCGGTTTCACGCACAGAGTTGCCCATAAAAAGTATGGCTATGTCGGAGTTTTTCGCGGCTTTCAGGGCCTCTCTAAACCCTTCTTTTGACGTACCAGTTAAACCGCATCCTTCTGCATAATAGACCCTTATAGATTCTGAAATCTTGTTTCTAATTCCCTCTAGTGGAGAAACAACTTTCACTCCATATCCACTGTACCCTCCAAGCATCATTACGGCTGCGTTAGGTCCTATAACAGCAACAGAACTTAAATTCTTGGTTAAAGGCAGAATCCCATCGTTTTTGAGCAGGACTATGCTCTGCTTTGCTGCTTCTAAAGATAGTGTTCTATGTTCTTCACAATCGCATATTTTCTCAGCATAGTTAGGGTCAATAAATGGTTCTTCAAATAAGCCTAGCCATAATTTAGCCCTTAAAATGCGACGAACAGCTTCATCGATCTCTCTCTCAGAGATTTTTCCTTCCTTAACTAAACCATAAAGATGCTCGAAGCAATCTGATTCTGGAAGCTCTATATCCAATCCAGCTTCCAAAGATTTTTTAGCTGCCTCTGCTTTCGTCCCAGCAACCCTATGATTCGTTATTAAGCCTGTCACAGATCCATAATCTGAAACTACAAAGCCCTTAAATCCCCATTCCTTCCTGAGAATTTCAGTTAGAAGCCATCTATTACATGAGCATGGAACTCCATCTATAGAATTGTAAGCAGACATAAGTGACAGTGCCCCGCCCTTCTGAATGGCAGCCTTAAACGCGGGAAAATAAATCTCCCTAAGAAGCCTTTCTGAGAAATGTACCGCATTGCTATCTCTTCCTCCATCTCCGACGAAGTTAGCGGCAAAATGCTTTGGGGTGCATATAACTTTCTGGCTTTGAACACCCCTAACAAAAGCCACAGCCATAGCTGAAGCCAAATAGGGGTCTTCGCCATAAGTCTCTTCAGTTCTTCCACATCTCGGATCCCTAGCAATATTTATTGTGGGAGAAAGAAGCTGATGAATGCCATGCGCTCTGGTCTCCTTACCAATCGCTACTCCCACTTTCTCAACCAATTCAGGATTCCAAGTACTTCCTAATGCTATAGACTGAGGAAAGATTGTGCATCCCCTCGCCATGCACCCATGCAAGCCTTCATCATGGATTATTAGGGGGATCTTAAGTCTTGTATTCTCTATTATAAATTTCTGGATACTATTATGAAGTTCAGCAGCCTCTCTGGGTGGAAATGACCGCAAAATTACGCATAGCATACCTATATTTTTCTCTTTTTCTAAGAATTCTTTCCAATGTTCTTTGATATAAGCAGAATTTATAGCGTCAGAGACTTCCCTGTTGTCCCAAAAAAATGTGAAAAATATAAATTCCATCAAACTACTCCTTTTTTCAAGTGGAGCTTTTCCAACTATGTTAAGAAACTGTCTAACTGGTACAAGCCATTTAGCTCTTAATTGCCCAATCTTCTCCTCCAGAGTCATCTCGGAAAGTAGAGCTTCCACTTTTTCCTCAACTTCCGGATAGGAGTGAAGAGAATTCTTTTCATCATGTACAGAAACGTGGAACATTTCAATCACGCATACTGCAATAATGCCGAACTTTGTAGGTTAACAAACATTCTCAATTTAAGTTTTTCTAATAAAACTAATATTATGAATCGGCTTTAAATATCCACATAATTAACAGCCTTTAGTATACCCAAATACCTCTCCGCCCATTTTTATGCTACTCCATAAAATGGAATGTAAGGTTGTCTAGGATGAGTCCCCTTTTTCATCTTTTAAATCTGATCATAACGTGGATATTCGTGAGGATAAGAACGATTAAATTCAATTATGTTTAAAGTGGGGAATCTTGTCTCGACCATTTGGGTTCCCATTCCGCCAGTGCCTACAGTGTTATGTGCTCTGGCACCCAAATTGGCCGTGAGCTTGTCAGAGCCCCTGAAACGCTCATAAATCTCTTTTACCTCAGCTTCTTCCGACACAATCCTAACAGCATAATCAGAGTAACCTAAATCCGCAAACCTGTTCTGTAACTCCTTCGATACTTGTGCAGCATGCTCCATATTTACGCAGAAAACCATTGTCCTTTGCTTCGGTCCAAAAGCGCGCAACAAGTTTGCCAAATGTTCACCGATCTTCGCAGTTCTATCAGGCAAGACTATCTCTCTCAAAATCTTCCAAAGTCTAGAGTTCCTTCAAATCAGCCTCTTCAGGAATGTAGATCTGAGCACCTTGGTAAAATGCGTCCTTAACGTTTAAACCCCCACGATCTATACTGGTAAAGGCTCTGAAAATCTGAAATGGGGCTAAGAAACTATCTTTAAGGCTTTGGGAAAAAAGATCGTCCATATGGGTCCAATCGGTTCAGGCCAGACTGCGAAGCTCTGCAACCAGGTCATCGGCGCACTAAACATCCAAGCAGTCTGCGAGGGACTTATACTCGGGGCAAAGGCAGGCTTAGACTTGCATAAGCTTTTGGAGGTTGTTTCGGCTGGAGCTGCAAGCTCATGGATGCTTATGAACCTTGGACCTAAGATGATCTCAAGAGACTTCAAACCCGGCTTCAAGATAAAACATCAGCAGAAGGATCTGAGGCTCGCCCTATCCCTGGCCGCAGAGTTGGGAGTGCCTCTGCCTGGAACCGCCTTAGTTCAACAGATGATGAGAATCGTGGAGTCTGAAGGGCTTAGTGAAGAAGGAACGCAAGCCGCAATAACCGCGATGGAGAAGCTAGCAGGCATAAGGCTATCTGAATTAACAGAATCCTCCTTCAGCCTTTTAGAAGGCCGAAAATAAGCTTTACTGGCAAGAATGAATCCTAAAAACTAAAGCAACTCTAGAAATTACTACGAAAGCGCATTGAACGTTGTTGCAAATAAAAAGTTTGCGCAAACGCTAACAGCTAAGAAGCGCCATCTCTTACTTTTCTAAACTGAAGACTTCAAGTCATCGGAAAACATCGTTCTAATAAGAGATTTTTTGACGAAAACATGATATTATTTTATGTCACCTCAAATGTTCCTTTTAACCGTATGTCTTCTGATGAGCTTCCTATCATTACTTCGAATACTCCCGGTTCCACTACTTGGTTCATATTTATGTCATAGAAGCAAAGCTCCTCTGGACCTAGGATAAATTCGACAGTTTTCAGCTCACTTGGTTCAAGTGTTATTCTCTTGAACCCTTTGAGCTCCTTAAGCGGTCTGGCCACACTTGCCAGAGCATCATGTATGTAAAGTTGGATAACTTCGTCCCCCTTATATTTGCCAGTGTTTTTCACATCCACATGGATTTTCACTCTTCCTTCATGGGTTATCTTTTCAGGGAATATTCTAAGGTTGCTGTATTCAAATTTCGTGTAACTTAGTCCATAGCCGAAGGGAAATAGATGCTGTATTCCTCTCAGGTCAACATAGTCATATACCCTTCCTGAGGGTTTGGCATTATAATAGAGCGGGAGTTGTCCTGTAACCTTTGGGAATGTGATTGGCAGCTTTCCACCTGGGTTATAGTCGCCGAAGAGAACATCAGCTATAGCATTTCCGCCTTCTTCTCCTGGATACCATGCTTCGATTAATGCATTAACTCTTTCTATCCATTTGTTCATGGTTATGGCGCTTCCG
>CAYSEL010000065.1:0-9439 GCA_964430035.1 uncultured Candidatus Bathyarchaeia archaeon | reverse complement strand
TCTTTCGGAAGATCCGAACCCATGCCTAACCAATAGGGCTTACCATCCTTAACCAAAACGTTAGAAAAGATGACTTCGCCGGGGCTGGTAAGTACCTTAAAAAGCAATGGGTCATCTCTCGGGTTTATGTCTTGAAGAATTCCGAATATACCGCATTCAACATTCACTGCGCGAGCAACTGAACCAATGTTGCGAATATAAGCGATGTCATCACCAAGTATGGTTTCTCCCGGAAGCATAGCAGTAGAAGTTTTGCCACAGGCACTGGGAAAAGCGCCCGCAAAGTAAGTCTTACGACCGTTTGGACCATGCACGCCCATAATCATCATATGCTCAGCCAACCAGCCTTCTTGATTAGCCTTCCTTATGGCAAGGCGAAAAGCTAGTTTCTTAAAGCCTACAGAATTGCCAGCGTATTGAGTGTTAACGCTGTAGATGGTATTATCAGTGTAATCGATGTAGACACGTTTCTTTTCAGGCTCCATACTAATCATATTTTCGTCTAACTTCCCCGCTGAATGCAGAACCTTCAAAAAATCTTTTCCCTCTCCAGCACGGCAAAATGCTTCATAACCTGGTCTAAAGAGAAGGGTTTCAGAATGGGCTACATACCAAGAATCTGTACACTGCAGACCGAGAACCGTAAATATAGAGTTAGGAGGCCCCAAAGAAACGAAACGTACAATCATAGTCCGTCCTTTCATAGCGTCCCGAAGAAGCCCTTTTATCTCAGTTAAACCTTCATCTCTATCAATTTGGTTGAGGGCTTTACTGAGAAACTCTCCCTTAGGGACCAGGTACTTTGTAGCCTGCCTGTCTCGGCCTTGGTCTTCTATGCCATCGAAATGGACAGTGTGCCCAGGAATTTTTAGAATGGTTTTCTCCTCGCCTGTCTCAATGGCCTTATGACGAATATACGCAATATCCTCAGCAGAATCAGAACAAATAAAGATCCGCTCAGGGTTGCAGAGGTCAGCAGCTTCAGCAATGAAACTATGAACTCTAGGGTTAACTATCGCACTTATCTTCCTATAGTCAACTTCGCTTAGCTTTGGTCGTAGCGCTTTAAGATGTAAGTTCATATCTTTACTTGACCTCGTTATTTGATCTATTCAAATGGTAGTAGTCCCAAGCGGTGCACCATTTTAACATATGGCCTTTTTGCAAGGATTTCCACTTTTATTATTTATTCTTTTCGTTTTTTTATTACGAACATCGTAAAAAAGCGGACTAAAGTAGAAAACTAAGATTACGATTTTAGAATACCTTATCCATTCGATAGCGCATATCCAGCTGATACGCGGTAGTATCGCGGCATATTAAAAAAGGATAATAATCTCAAAATAACTATGCAATGACCACCTTAAAGCGGGTGTAGAACTTCATGTCCACAGCAATGACTCGGAAAGATGCCAAAGAGATCATCGCTTCATATTATAAGATGAGCAAAATGTATGGGCAGATCAATAATACCTTAAATAAGACAGCGGATGAAGCGAAGGAGTTAAAGAAGCTCGTTGGGAATAGTAACGGGAAAATCCAAAATTCACTCTTAGTCAAGGCTGGAATGGCTTTAATCCTTTTTCCAGATCCGACAATTACAGATCTGATAGGTTCAACATTGATCGCTGTTGGACTTTTGAAAAACAGAAATAGAAGCCTAACAATAACAGATGTCTGTAAAGAATTTCAGAAAAACATCAAAGAGATGAGAGCTCTTACAGAGAAGATTGATCTTTTTAACTCTCGCCTATAAGGTTGAAACTGTCTTAGAGCTCCATGATAAATAGTAAATGATCAACCAATTCTTTGTATCTGTTCCTAATAGTTACTTCTGTAACCTTAGCGATTTCAGCTATCTCCCTCTGCGTCCTTCGCTCCCCAACAAGAACTGACGCAATATAACTGGCAGCTGCAGCTATCCCCGTAGGTCCCCTTCCACAAGTGAGTTTGAGTTTCCTTGCCGCCATCAAAATCTTGTTAGCAATATCTTCCACCTTCCCTTGCATAGTAAGCTGGTTCGAGAATTTTGAGACGTACTGATTCGCTTTGACTGGCGGTATGAAATAGTCAAGTTCCTTAACTAAAAAACGGTAGCTGCGTCCGACCTCCCTTCTACTCACATTCGATGATTTCGCAATCTCATCAAGAGTCCTTGCGAGTCCACATTGTCTGCAAGCTATGTAAACGGATGCGGCGCTGATTCCCTGAATCGACCTTCCACGTATAAGCCTCTCTTTGACAGCTTTTCTATAGATGACTGACGCTGTCTCGAAGATGTTCTTAGGCAAGGATAAGTTATTCGCAATCTTAGTTATTTCGGAAAGTGCAAAGGCAAGGTTCCGTTCTATAGCACCAGAAACTCTTATTCTTCTCTGCCACCTCCTGAGCCTGTAGATCTGCGATTTTTGACTGGCGGTAAACTTTTTGCCGTATATGTCGCGGTCGTGCCAATCAATCATGGTTGAGAGGCCTTTATCGTGGATAGTGAAAGTAGCAGGGGCACCTGTTCGAGCCCTCTTATCCCTCTGTTCACTGTCGAAGGCACGCCATTCGGGTCCACGATCTGCAAGTTTCATATCAACAACGAAACCACATTCCATGCACACAACTTCAGCGGATTCGTAGTCCCTCATCAGCCTTGTTCCGCCGCATTCGGGGCATCTTTGAACTTCTTTTACACTCTCAAAGGGAGAGATCTTCTTCTTTAGACTCATGCTTTTCCCTTAACCCCAATTTTTGATGTAGATATAGCATACAAAACTTTTTCAACAATCTTTTGTGGATCCTTAATCTTAACTTCAACCTCAACGTAGGGAGAGGATGTGGGTCCAATGATGTCAAAAACGGTACCAATCTGCCTCTTCTTCTCATCCACAACAATGTCGCCGATTCTTGGAACCTTCCCGGCCTTTACGACAGCTTTTCCAGTCGGACTGATGTGGAGGACCCGTCCGATTTTCCTCAATTTATCAGTTGCTCCTTAAAAGGTATGGATACAGAAATGAAAATAGGTTTCTTATTTAAATGTTTCTTATCTGAAATTCAGATACTAAGTATGAAGCTTTGCAATTTCCTTCGCAATCTCTTGCAAGATCTGACCCTTCCCCTTGATCCTTTTGACCAGAACTAAACCAGTCTTCCTCCAGGGAAGACGCGGATAAGCCGCATCTGAGACAATTTTGTGAGGGAGATTGAGTCTTCGAGCAGCTTCTCCGATCATTTCTACAGTCGGGGATTGCTTGCACATCTTTTTCGGAACTCTTCTTCCTTGGGATCTCGTTAATGCCAAATCAAAGTAGGACGGCCATAGAACAACTTCGTCGCGTCTCCGCATTCCTCTATCCCCAATTACAAAATCAAATTAAGGAGAGATAATTTAAATCTATACTTAATCAAGTTTCTGGGACAAGAATGGCGGTGAGGACGCCGGACTGTCCAGGCCTCGAGGTTACACGGGCTGTTCCAAGCGTAGTTTCTATGATTGTTCCCTTGGTTATTACACCTCTTCTATCATATTCAACGTTAGCTGGGTTTTTTAAGACCCTCTTAATTTCAGCTTTTTTAGTCTCGCCAGTTGATGGGTCTGAAACGTTAACCCATCTTGTGCTTATAACTCGAACTTTCAAATTTCCGCCCCGTCTGCGATCTATCTTTCTCTTATCTTCGCCTAGGAAAGTCTCCGTTGGAAAGGAACCTGTCTCAAATTTTCTCTTCTTCCGATAAGGATGTTTTCTACCGCCTCCAGCTTTTTTCTTATGCTGATCGCCGTGCCACACTGACATCAGACCTTTTCTCCTCAGCTTAGAGTAAGAAGAAGGAGAGAAGTGGGCTAATATAAGCTTAACGGAGTCTCATATACCTTCACTCTTTTCTCTATTCATTCAAACTTTCCGGCAGGTCTGAATTTTTTCCATCATGTCTTTAAATATCCTTCGCAGTTGACGCTTCATAATTTTTGGATCGTGACTTAAACCGAAGTAGTCAGCGAAGTATTCTGCGGTCTTTAGGACTCTATTTTTCCCCTTTCTTTCAGCCTCAACTAAGCCGGCATCTATCAATTGTTTTATATGCCCATAGGCATGTTTACCTCGAACGTCGATCACTTGCTTCTGTATGACTGGTTGTCTATAAGCAATATAAGCTAATGTCTTTAGGGGTCCTTGTGGTAGGAGGGGTCTTAAAGCCAATTTTCTTACCCGTGGAGAATAGGCGGTCTTTAACTGTAGAACAAACCTTTGATTTTCAAGCTCCAGAACTTCTAAAGCGGTTTCACGATGCTTATATTCGTTCATAAGTGTTTTAGCTAAGATCTGTACTTTCCTTTTAGATTTTGTTCCAATCACTTGTCCCAAAGTCTTTAAATCAAGTGGACGACCTGCTACATAAAGAGCTGCCTCTATCAAGGCCATTTCTTCTTTGGTCTTATCAATGCTGTTTCCCTTAGGAGCCTCCTCAGCCGAAGTCATCAAACCCTAGCTCCTCTTAAGGGTTATGAAGATCTCATCCGAACCTTCCCTCTGCCAAAGATCTACTTTATCCTTGTGGGCTAAGAAGAGGAGAATTATGAATGTTCTTATCTGATCGATTACTTCTAATCCTTTAAGGATCTTCGAAAAGGCGACGACTTTACTCTTCTCAGCTAATTGAGTTATCTTCCACATCAACCTCTCCATCTGCTCCTCTAGCTCCATCAAGTACGCGCTGAGGACTGGAATAACCTCAGGCGGAGGGGGCAAAACTTCTTTGACAGGTACCTTTAGAGCAAAGAGTCTCTCAGTCTTTAACGCTTCGTTCAAGGCTTGGAGAAGGTTCTGAATTGTGGTTGTAGTTAACTCATACCTCAGGGGAAGAATCAACGGTGGAGGAATAAAGTCAAGTTTTGGCTCAGATTGACGCGGGGGCTCCTCTAACTTCAAAAGTAGCTGCGACTTCATGAGGTATATAGTAGCCGATGAATCCAAAGCAACTCCTGACGCTCTGAAATCGATCCTTGCCCTTTTCTCCATCTCTTCCAGAAAGGAGAGAAGAAGGAAAGATAGGTTAACATCCCAAGGATTAATCTTTTCTAGGATCTCTGGATTAAAGAGTATGTTCCATGGTGGTTGAAAATAGAAAGGTCTGTCGGATTTTTCTTCCATCTTTATACTGCTCCTTTAAAGGTTGTTGAGACTACCTGGGACATTCCGTTACGTCCATAGATCCCGTAGATTCTGTCAGCCTTGCTCACCATCTCTGGCTTCAGCGTTATAACGACAAATTGGGATCTCTCAGCCTCTTCAGCCAGTAGCTCACCAAGTCTTTCCACATGGAATGCGTCTAAGTGGGCGTCAATCTCGTCTAGAAGATAGAACGAAGCAGGAGTGAACTCTCGAAGTGCAAAGAGGAACGCTACAGATGACACTGAACGTTCCCCACTGCTTGCCCCGCTCATAAGGATCGGAGGCTTACCAACAAACTGAACAACCATATCTACGCCGCCTTCAAAGGGATTTTCCGGGTTCTCAAGCTTTAGATAAGCGTTTCCACCGTCGGTAAGTTTCGAGAAGTACTTTCCTATCCGCTCGTTTATCTTGTTATAGGCTTCCATAAAGGCGTTATACTTCTTTTTCTCAATCTCTTGGATGAAATCTTCGATTGCAACCTTTTCCTTCTCTAACTCGTTCATACGTAGAGAGAGCTCCTTATATCTGGAGATCTGTTCCTCATACTGGGCTTGTGCGAGATTGTTGACAGGCCCGATACGTTCAAGCTCGAACTTCATAATCTTGAGAAAATTCTCAGCTTCCTCAACCTCTGTCGATGTGACTTCTAATGGTTCTTCATATCCAAGGGCTTTAAGTTGCTCGATCCATCTGCTCACTTGTAGGTTAAGAGTTTGAAGGTTAAGTCGTAATTCGTCGATTAGTCTATCCGTCTCTTCATACTCCTTATCTAAGATTTTGAGGTGGCCATCTATCTCGTCGATCTGTGAGGTAAACTTTTTCCCCTCTTCCTTAACATTCAAGAGCGAAGTTGAGAGGATCTGTTTCTCCTCTTCAAGCCTTTCTATTTCCATCTGAACGTTTTCTTTCTCTCTTAACGAGTCTTCAACTTCTTTCTCTGTGAGGGATATCTGCCTCGTTACATCTTTGATCTGCGTATAAGCTTTTTCTAAGCTTGGCTTTAGGACGTTGTCAACCTTTGATTGAATCGTCGAAAGTTCCGTCTCAACCTCGCCAAGTTTCTGTCTGAGTGTTATGATTTCATTTCCGAGAACCCCAAGTCTTTCCTCCTTCTCTTGTACATCTACAAGACTAATCTCTTTTCTAAGATGGGCAGCATCATCTCGCAATAGTGCCTCTTCTTGGGCCAACTCGTTAAGCCTCTTTTCATACTCTTCGATCTGCTTTTTCTCCTCCATAAGTAGGCTCTTTAAGTTGGTTATGTTCTTTTCCACGCGGTTTAGGTTTATCTTTGCCTGTTGTAAGCTCGTTCGTGTCCGTTCAACTTCACTATTAATCTTGCCCATAGCCTCAGCTAACTTCGTAATCTCCCCTTGGATTTCATTTATCTCCTTCTCAATTTCTTCAACACGAGTGTCTCTTCTACTGAGAACCTCTTTCAGCGCATTAACAGCCTTATCAAGAGCCTTTAACGCAGACTCGCTTGGAATTAAGAAAGAAAAATCCACGGGAGTTCTGAAAAATCCAGTCTCAACCCCACCTCCAGACTCATATAAATCGCCATTCAGGGTGACTGAACGATACCCCATATGGGAAGCTTTAAGAGCTTCTTTCTCGTCAGATGCTAAGACGGTGTCGCCTAAGACGAATGAGACTGCTGGTCTATACTTCTCCGCATAATCTACATATGCCGCAACCTTCTTCATCGATTCCAGAGTCTTCCCAGCCCTGGCTTGACTGTTCAGTGATATTTCCTGGAGCGGAATAATTTTTATTCGGCCGAGCTTCAACCGCCTAAGGGTCTCAGCGCAGGTAAAGGCTACGTTGAGGTCTTGAACAACTAAGGAGTCTAGCCAGCCAGCTGCTGCAGCTTCAACAGCTCTCTCATAACCCTTCCTAATTTTTGTTAGATTTCTTAAACGTCCATAGATGCCTTGGATGGCGCCCATCTCGCCTAGTTCTTCCATATACTTTAGAATTTTTTCTTCGGTATTCAGTTGTTCAATCAAATCCTTTCGTGCTTCAAACTCTACATAGGCTTCTCTTGCAATCTCGGCGATTTTATCCGCCTCTTTAAGCTCGGCCTCAAGAATTTTCTTATTATTCATCCTTCTCTCCAAGAGGGTTCGAAGATTATCGAAGTGTTCTGTCTGTTCCTTTTGGACGGCGAGAAGTTCATTTAACGACTCTTCAAGCCTCTTAACAGAAGAAGAGAGGTCGCTTCTCTTATCTTCAAGATTCTTAAGCCTCTCAGAATAAACATCAATTCTCGACTGGCTGTCAGCATGGCTACTTCTAGCCGAAATCACTTCTTGGTGTATCTGATCTATCCTAGCCTCAATCTCTCTTATTTTCTCGCTCTTTTCTTGCAAATTCGATCTGATTTTCATCGCTTCACGATAAATTTCATCGTAAAGCGACTGCTCAGCTTCTATCTTCTCAATTAATGAGTTTCGTTCAACCATTAAGCTTTTAATTCTAGCTTCGGACTCTTGAATCTCTTTATTGAGAGACTCGATCTGGTTAGATGCATCGTCTTTCACTTTGTTCAGAGCGTTTAGAGTAAACTTTCCCGCAGTTATTTTTGTCGAGAGCTCACTCAGTCTTGACCGAAGTTCGCCGATTTTCATCTGGATGCCAAGTAGATGCGCTTGCCCCTCCTCAACCTTTTCGAGACCTGTCTTCCTCCATTCACTCTCAATATTCCGACGCCTAGACCACAAGGCATCCTTATGCTCCTTGATCGCCCCGATTTTTTCTTGGAGTTTACTCATCTGCGACGATATCTGATTAATTTTCATATGGGAATTTCTAATTTCATAAGACAATTTTATGGCTTCTAGATGCTTAATCTCGCTTTGTATCAGATTGTGCCGGATAAGGTCGTTCCTTTCTCTTTCAAGGGACTCTATCCTTCTTTGGACCTCGCCTACCTGTCCCATAGCCGTTTGGATCGATATGTTTGCTGATTCAAGTTTCCTTTGGGCTTCAGCCTTTTCATTGTCGTACTGCGCTATTCCTATCAGGTCTTCAATTATTTTCCTCCTCTCTAGGGGTGAGATCTCTGCCAAGTGGGTAAGGGTGCCTTGCAGGATCACATTATGTCCATATGGGCTTATGCTTGCCATCGAAAGAATACTCAAAAGATATGCCCTCGAAACTTTTCTCCCATTGACTCTGTAGATGCTCTGTCCTTCATGGTCTATTTCCCTCGAGATTGTGACTGTGTTAGTGTCGAGAGGTATGTGGCCGTCACTGTTGTCTAATTGGATAGTCACCTTCGCTCTACCCTTGCTCTTAACTTCAGAGTTGGAGTTCCCGTTGTAGATGAGGCTTGAGAAGTTTGAGGCTCTAAGCCTTCTTGTGCTCAGTTCTCCTAAACAGAATAGCACAGCGTCTATAATATTCGTTTTTCCGCTTCCATTGGGACCTGTTATCACTGTGAAGCCTTTATCAAGTATTAGAGTGGTCTTTTTCCCAAAGGTTTTGAAGCCGTTTACCTCAATCTTTTTAATGTAAGGCATTTTATCAAGCCTCATGCCTATCTTATGTAAAAAACTTTAAAGGTGCGACGGTGTATACAGAAAGTTTTATCCTTCATGTAGGACCACAGCTACTTTCTTTACAAACATCTTTATCTTCTCATCTTCCCCAAACAGGACGATGCAACCGTCCGCTTCAACCCTGTAATTCAATTCCAGCTCATCTGACAACATTTTAACCTTTTCTAAGGGAATCTCATCTGAAAGCTTCAATCGGATCCATCGCTTGCCTTTCGGAACACCAACTGGGAAACTCTGAGGTGGTCTTTGTTCCCATGTTTGGATTATGCTCTCAGCCTCTGCAATCTTACCCATCAAATCCTCGACATATTTATCGCCGAAATTCCTCTTCGCTGCGGGCAAAACATAAGATTCAACTTTATTTAGGTACTCTTCGATTTTAATTAGATTTTCAACATGAGATTTGTCAACCTTGAAGATTTCAATCATAGTCTTCGCCGATCGTAGATCAGCCCTAACATCTGCCGGTATAGATTCTCCCTTTTTTCGCAGATCAGTAATTACGTCTGACAACATCTTCCATATGGCTTCATAATTCAATCTCTATATTCGCCTCCAAGATTTTCAAAATAGAAAATTGTCGATGCAAGCATCGTCGATAGAAAATTCTGGCAAATCTCTGTCTTTTCTCTCTTTTCAGCATTAAGCCTAAGGGTTAATTGAATGTTGAGCCCCACGGTTTTCTCCCAATTGATTTATTGAAGATAGTGA